>NZ_MXAP01000065.1 GCF_002027555.1 Moraxella equi | reverse complement strand
GTGGGGGGTTTGGGTTTTTGGAAAAGGAAAAAAGGGGGTGAAGTTAATGAAGTATGACTTCCAAACGACTAAAACCTGACGCAGGATAGATGGCATGGTCAAAGTAGTCATCAGACGCAGGGCGAATCTTACCCACCTGCTCTGCCAAGCACTCTACTAGTAGTCCCAGTTCAAGCTGTGCCAATGGCTTACCAGGGCAGACGTGAATGCCATGCCCATAGACCAGATTGTTAGCTTGGCTTCGGTGTAGCTCAAAACTGTCCGCTTGATGAAAGGCTTCGGGGTCACGGTTGGCAGACTGCCAGTTAATCGTGATTTTGGCGTCTTTGGGAATGTCCACGCCATGTAGAGTGACAGGGCAGGTGGTGCGTCGTCTGTTGGTGATGAGCGGGTCGTGTAAACGCAGTATTTCTAGGACGGCATTATCAATGTCTTGGGGGTTGGCTTTTAGATGAGTCAAGACGTCAGGATGATGAATAAAAAATTCAAAAATAATCCCGACCGCTGACGACATGGTGGACAGCTCGCCCACTGTCCAGTTACGAATGAGTGAGACAAGCTCTTCATCGCTCATCACCCGCTTGCCTTGTGACAGCATGACCACGTCGTTCATCAATTCAAAGGTCACATCATCAGGGCGTTTTGTCCGCTTGTCATCCAAAATCGCCTTGATATAACCGTCAAATTCTAAGGCGACACTGGCAATCTCATCCCGATTTTGGCTTAGTGTGGCTTTGCGGTTTTTCTCAATCCATGCGTTTAATGGTGCTTCGGTCTCATCGCCCCAGCCCATAAAGGCATTTTGTAGCTTGACGGCATAAGTTTTGGCAAACTCTGCCATGATGTCAATGGGCTGACTCTTGGGCAGTTGGCTTACTAAGCTGCCAATCAGCTCTTTGGCGATGGGGCGAAATCTCGCCATGCGGTCGGCGGTAAAATATTTGTCATTAATCGCACGAAATGCCGTATGAACAGGTGCGTCCATGCCGTTTGGCACAGCGATGTGACGGTCTGAGACGTGATTGGAAAATGTCGTAGGGTTGTTTAGAATGTGCATGACATCGGCATGAGAAAACACGCTATAACCGAGCTTATCATCATGGGCGATGGGACAGCGTGCTCGCATGTCGTCGTAAGCACGACGCTGATTTTTCTGAACTTGTTCATCATCAGATTGCCAGTTGATGGAAGTGGACATAAATTATCCTTGGACGGTGAATGGTCTTGCCATTGTAATCAACGCATGATAATCCTGCTATTAGCCCTTGGGGGTAGGGTATGATGGAAACTTAAATATAGTCTGCCAACTTTGAAACAATACTGCGTCAAACTCGCTCGTAGTACTACTTGTACAACTTCGCTCGTTTTCCTTGTCTTATTTCAAAATTTGTTTGACTATAAAAAAGCGAAACTGCCAAATTGGTCAGTTTCGCTTTTTGTTTGTTATTTAAAACAATTATTTTTAGGGAAATTATTCACCCCAAACTTCATCAGCAATCTGTCTAATCATCTTCACTTTCGCCCACTGAGCTTCTTCGGTTAGGATGTTACCTTCTTCTGTGGACGCAAATCCGCATTGTGACGATAGGCACAGTTGGTTGATGTCCACGTATTGCGTGGCCTCACGGATACGGGCGATGATGTCGTCTTTGTTTTCAAGGTCGCCTGTTTTTGAAGTTACTAAGCCTAGCACGACTTGTTGGTCTTTGATGTGGGCAAGTGGGGCAAAGTCGCCTGCTCGCTCGCTGTCATATTCCAAGAAAAAGCCGTCCACTCGGCAGGTGCCAAACAGCACTTCGGCAATCGGAGCATAACTACCTTCGGAGAACCACGTTGAGCGGAAATTGCCACGGCAGATGTGCATGGTGATTTGCATGTCGGCAGGTTTGGCGTCCACAATGCGGTTTAGCATGGCGACATAATCCACCGCCAATTTGTCAAAATCAATGCCACGCTCGGCAAATTCTGCCTTTTTGTCCAAAGCACAAAATTGCCCCCAGCTTGTGTCGTCCAATTGCAAATTACGCAGACCCATGTCATAAAACTTGTGCATGGCTTTGATATAAGCGTCCGCAATGTCGTTATACAGACGACTCTCGTCTTGGTACAGCTCAATCGGCTTATAGTTTACATCACGCACGCACGCCACAAGGTGTAGCATGGACGGAGACGGAATGGTGAATTTGGTTGGGGTGGCGCCAGCAGCGTCTTTTAGGATTTGGTAGGCTTTGACAAAGGGGTGTGAGTCCGAAAAATCAATCTTATCCACGATTTTGACGCTATAACTTTTGGGTTTGGCATCTTTAAATTGCACCGAAAAATTCTCGGTTTCCACCCATTCTACGCCGTCCAATTCCGCCATAAAGTCCAAATGCCACCACACACGGCTAAACTCACCGTCCGTTACGGCGTGCAAGCCGTTTTCTTTTTGTTTGGCGACCAGTTTGCCAATTTCATCTTTTAGAATAACATCATACTCATCTTGGCTTATCTCGCCAGCATGTAGCTTGGCTTTGGCACTCATTAGTGTCTCGGTACGCAAAAACGAGCCGACCACATCATTACGATAAGGGGCGACATTGCGGGGTTTTGCAGTTGGGAAAGTTGGCTCATGGCTTACTCTCTTTGGGTTGGTTAAAAAAATGGTTAAAAGTTATTAAAGTGGAATTGTAATGTAAAATATTTTGTAAAATTGCTTGGTATTGGTTTGGGACAATGGCAATGCTTAAAACATTGCCATTGTCCCAAAAATTCCCCAAAAAATCAACGCTCATTCGGCTTTAAAAAATACAACGCCACCACCGTAAGCAAAATAAACCCACTTGCCCCCAGATACAAATCATCTTTGCCAATACCCATATCCAAGAGCTTGCCTGCCAAAATGGGCGAGACGATAGAACCAATCCGTCCCACGCCGATTGCCGTGCCAACCCCTGTGCTTCTAAATTCAGGGGCGTACAGCGTGGGATTAATGGTATATAGCCCCGTGATACAGCCATTGACAAGACTGCCGACCAAAATGGCAAAGACAAGGGCGAGCGTCAAAGTGGGACTAAACACAAAGCCAATAATGGCAAGGGACGATAGCACGACAAATGCCATGAGCGTGGATTTTGGGGCAAATTTACTCACCAAAAAGCCAAAGATGAGCGAGCCTATCGTACCGCCGATGCTGATTGCCATACCGACCTTTTGGCTTTGTTGTTTGGCAAGCCCTGATGATTCTAGCAGGGCAGGCGTCCACGAACTGATAAAATAAAAAGACGACATCACGGCAATGAACGCTGCCCAAATGAGCAATGTGGTTTTTAATTGACCTCTGGCAAAGAGCTGGCTAACGGGGGCTTTGGGTTTGGCAGATTGGGTTTGGGCGGGCAGTTGCCAGTTGCCTTGTTTGCCGATTTTGTGGGCGATGTTGGTGAGTTTGGTAAGGGCGTTGGCAGGCTGTTTTTGGTTTAAAAAATCCACCGATTCGGGCAATAGGGCGATGAGTGCCACCAGTGCCAGCCCTGTCAAAACTGCCCCTGTCATAAATACCGAGCGAAAGCCAAACTCATCTTGGAGTATGACCGCCGACAATCCGCCAAGCATTGCACCCACCCCAAAGCCACACGCATAAATGGCAATGGCAAGCCCACGCCATTTTTGGTTGGCGTATTCGCTCACGATGACGTTGGTGCATGGCAAAATACCGCCCACGCCAAGCCCTGTTATCACACGCCAAAAGGCAATGGATTCGGTCGTGTGCGAAAAATAAGTCATCAGCATACCCACCGCCGATAGGGCGGTTGCGATGATAAGTAGCGGACGTCTGCCAAATTTATCCGCCAAGGGAGCCAGTCCCATAGAGCCAATCGCCATGCCGATAAAGCCTGCACTCATGAGCGTGCCAATCTGACCGCCTGTCAGCCCAAGCTCGCTCTGAATGCTTTTGGCGGTAAAGGCAATCGCCAGCACGTCAAAGCCGTCTAGCATATTTAGAATAACAGCTAAGGCAACGATGAGCCATTGATAGGCACTCATGGGCGTGTGGTTAATGGCGTAGGCTAGGTCGGTTTGGTGCGTGGTCATGGTGTATGATGATAAATGCTAATAAAGAGTGCGTTACTATAACAAAAAGTTTAGGATTAATCAATTTCAATGTTTTCAATATATGATGAACATTTTTAAGGTTAAAATGTCAATGTCGGTATTGCAATTTTTTACCGTCAAAAGGGGCAAATCATGGTAAAATAGTCGGATTTTCTTATTTGTTTTTAAAAATTTTGGCTGATTGGCATAATAATAAATACACCCATCAGTCAGCATTAAGATAAGTGATATTGATATGCCACATAATACCCCCCAAGACCAAGCCGCACACGCCAAGCCCTTTCCCACCCTGTGGGTGATGATGATGGGCGTGATGATTGCCATCGGTCCGCTTGCCATTGACATGTATCTGCCTGCTCTGCCGACCATGGCGGATGATTTTGGCGTGAGTGTGTCCGAGGTGTCCAAATCAGTGCCGTTTTACTTTATTGGTTTGGTGTTTGGACAGTTGTTTTATGGACCGTTTTCTGACCGTGTCGGGCGAGTGCTACCCATGTACATGGGTATGACGATATTTGTGATTGCGTCCGTCATCTGTGCGACCACCACGAGCGAGCTGGTGCTGTTTGCCGCCCGTACGTTGCAGGCGTTGGGGGCGTGCGTGACGGCCGTGGTAACCCGTGCCGCCATTCGTGACACCCTAAACCCCATACAGGGGGCAAGGGCGTTTAGTCTTATGGTACTGGTCATGGGATTGGCGCCGATACTTGCCCCGAGTTTGGGGGCATTGATTTTAGGATTTGCCGACTGGCATGCTCTGTTTTGGTTTTTGGCGGGTTATGGGGTATTTAATATCATCTTGACCAAGCTGTTTTTAAAAGAAACACTCGCTCCAGAAAATCGCAATACCAAGCCCATCAGCCAAACTTTTGCCTCTTATCTTGACTTAGCCAAGGACATGACGTTCATTATTCCTGCGGTTGCAGGGGGCGTGCTACAAGGGGCATTTTTCATTTATTTGTCCATTTCCAGTGAGCTGTTTATGGTCAATTTTGGCTTGTCTGAAAAGCAGTTTGCCATCGCTTTTGGGGCGAATGCCTTTGGCTTTATTGCCTTAACGCAGGTCAATCAGTTTTTGACCAGTCGTTTTCGCCTTGTGCAGCTGCTACGTTTTGGGGCTCTCATGCAACTTGTCTCTGCCAGTTGTCTGCTGGTGTTGGTATTGACGGGGCTTGCGTATTTTCCGCTGGTGTTTATGGCGATATTTTGCTGTATTGCAGGGCTTGGGTTTACTCAGCCTAACGCTACCGCCATCGCTTTGGCGTATCAAAAAAAGCGGGCAGGTATGGCGTCTGCCATGCAAGGAGCATTGCAGTTTAGCGTGGGGATTTTTGGGGGATTGCTGCTAAGCCTGTTTGATGTCAGTCCTGTGTTAAAGCTGGGTATTGTCATTACCGCACTGGTAGCACTTGGCACGTTTTTGGTGTATCAGCTTGACCCTAAGATGGATTGGTAAAAAAGTGAAATAAAAAGAAGAAAACAAAAAGGTGGGTAAGCTCACCTTTTTGTTTGGGGTTATTTTGGTGGGTTTTTGTTAGAGTTATTGTGATGATTCGGCATTTTGGGCGTCTTGAATGGCTTGAATCTCTTGTTCTAGGTTTATCATTTCTTGTTCAATTTGAGATTGTTGTAGTTGGGAGCGTTCAAGATAATCTTGATAAGCAGGCAAGGCGATTGCCATAACGATACCCATCCATGCCACAAACAGCAAGGGTAGGATGACCGCCAGTACTGTCATGATTGTGCTTGGTGGTTCAGCAGGAGCACCATAATCATTGATGTCTTCATCGCCACGAGCGAATGCCAAATACAGCCAAAACAGGATATTAACCAAGGGTATTAAGTACAATAAAGACATCCATCCTGATTTGTTAAGGTCATTGAGTCTGCGAATGCTTGGGGCGAATGCTGTGTACAAAGAGAATATTATAATACCGATATACATCATGACCCCAACAATGGTGGCAATGTCTGGCGATATGGGCAGTAAAATCGCCATGAGTACGCCAAGCACCATCATGGCTGGTATCATGCACAGACTAAGTAGCATATAGTACGCCAAAAACCGAACACGACCAATACGCCCACTGGCTTTATAAAATGGCGTGGTGTCGTACTCAAAGTATTCGTCATTGGTCAGGTCAGCTGTTGGGGCTGAGTAGGGATTTTGTTGATTTGGTAAATGTCCATTCATGAGTGATGACCTAATAAGTGACAATAAAAATAGTTGGTGACTATAACATAATTTTACAAAAATGTCATTGTTTTGATGGCTAAACACTGTTAATTGGACAAGTGGTGAAAAGAGCGGGTTGTAGCAAGCTTGGCAAAAATATACCAACCGAACC
>NZ_MXAP01000064.1:15405-16481 GCF_002027555.1 Moraxella equi | reverse complement strand
GGGTTCGGTTGGTATACTTGGCGAGCTAAACTACACCGTTACCGAAGACAACGTAGCTCACGGTCGCCCACGCATGAGTACCGCCGTGGACGCTGCTGAGACGGTACTCATGCTCGCCCCTGAGACCAACGGACACGTGGCGGTCAAGGCATGGGCGGACTTGTCAAACAATACAGGACTAGACCACACGCACCTTGCCAAATCGTCCGAGCATGAAAAAATCCGTTTCCGCGATATTGTCGCTCAGCCCCGTAAGATTATCTCATCCCCAACTTGGTCGGGGCTAGAGTCCGAAAAAGTCAGCTATAATGCAGGCTACACCAACGTGCATGAGCTTATCCCTTGGCGTACCATCACAGGTCGTCAGCAGTTCTACCAAGACCACCCTTGGATGCAGGCGTTTGGCGAGCAGTTGCAACAGTATCGCCCACCGATTGACACAAGAACGACAGACGAGCTAAAACGCTATAAGTCAAACGATAACAAGGAGATTGTACTAAACTTCTTAACGCCACACCAAAAATGGGGCATTCACAGTACTTACTCTGAGAACCTGCTCATGCTAACGCTGTCCCGTGGTGGTCCTATCGTGTGGATGAGTGAGATTGATGCCAAAAAAGCAGGTATCGAAGACAACGACTGGATTGAAGTCTTTAACCACAACGGCACCATCACCGCCCGTGCGGTCGTCTCTCAGCGTGTCAAAGAAGGCATGACAATGATGTATCACGCCCAAGAAAAGCTTGTGAACATCCCTGGTTCTGAAAACTCAGGCACCCGTGGTGGTATTCATAACTCAGTAACTCGGGCAATTCTAAAACCTACGCACATGATTGGCGGTTATGCCCAGCAAGCGTACGGCTTTAACTACTATGGTACGGTCGGCTGTAACCGTGATGAGTTCGTGGTGGTGCGTAAGATGGCGAACATCGATTGGCTAGAGGGCAAGCCTGACGACAGTCTGCCACGTCCACTGCCTACTACTTTGGACTGATAAACCGCCCTGTTTATCCCTTTTGGTAGGATAGCAAACTTTCAGCAAAGGGGATAAACTAGGGCGTGTTGAATCTTTGTAT
>NZ_MXAP01000064.1:0-15398 GCF_002027555.1 Moraxella equi | reverse complement strand
ACAAGATTTAGCCATTTTTTTCATGCAAAAACAGTGATTTTATTTTACAAAATTTCAAATTATAGTTTGTGTTATAAAGGTTCAACACGCCCTATTCAATTTTGACCTACCGATGTTCTTTTAAATTAATTAAAAAGAACTAGGCATAAGGGGAATCCTATGAAAATTCGCTCACAAGTTGGCATGGTGCTAAACCTTGATAAATGTATCGGTTGCCACACCTGCTCTGTTACCTGCAAAAACGTCTGGACAAGCCGTGAAGGCATGGAATACGCATGGTTTAACAATGTAGAGTCCAAGCCTGGTATCGGCTACCCCAAAGAGTGGGAAAACCAAGAAAAATGGAAGGGGGGTTGGATTCGTAATGCCAACGGCTCCATCAATCCAAAGATTGGCGGTAAATTCCGTGTGCTTGCCAATATCTTTGCCAACCCTGATTTGCCAACGCTTGACGACTATTATGAGCCGTTTGACTTTGACTATCAGCACCTGCACACCGCCCCATTAGGCGACCATCAGCCGATTGCACGCCCACGCTCGCTCATCACAGGCAAGCGTATCCAAAAAATCGAATGGGGGCCAAACTGGGAAGAAATTCTAGGCTCTGAATTTGCCAAACGTCGTGCCGATAAGAACTTTGACCAAGTCCAAGCCGACATCTATGGCGAGTACGAAAACACCTTTATGATGTACCTGCCACGCTTGTGCGAGCATTGTCTTAACCCAACGTGTGTGGCGTCTTGCCCATCAGGAGCCATTTATAAGCGTGAAGAAGACGGCATTGTGCTTATCGACCAAGACAAATGCCGTGGCTGGCGTATGTGTATCTCGGGCTGTCCTTATAAGAAGATTTATTATAACTGGAAATCAGGCAAATCCGAAAAATGTATTTTCTGCTATCCACGCATTGAGTCAGGTCAGCCAACCATCTGTTCTGAGACCTGTGTGGGGCGCATTCGTTATCTTGGCGTGCTTTTGTATGATGCCGACAAAATCAAAGAAGCCGCCAGCACCCCAAACGAAAAAGATTTGTACAAAGCCCAGCTTGATGTGTTCTTAGACCCCAATGACCCTGCCGTCATTGAGCAAGCTCTAAAAGACGGCGTGCCGATGAGTGTGATTGAGTCCGCCCAAAAATCGCCTGTCTATAAACTGGCGATGGACTGGCAACTTGCCCTGCCTTTACACCCAGAATATCGCACCTTGCCAATGGTATGGTATGTGCCACCGCTATCGCCAATCCAAAATGCCGCCGAAGCGGGCAAAGTGGGCATGGACGGACTTATCCCTGATGTGGACAGCCTACGTATCCCTGTCAAATACCTTGCCAATATGCTGACCGCTGGCGATGAAGCACCTATCAAACTTGCCCTAAAACGCCTGCTTGCCATGCGTTCTTATAAGCGTATGCAACTTGTCGATAAGGTTGAAAGCCAAGCGGTGCTTGATGACGTGGGCTTGACCAAACACCAAGTCGAAGAGATGTACCGCTATTTGGCAATCGCCAACTACGAAGACCGCTTTGTCATTCCGACCGCTCACCGTGAAGAAGCGTTGTCTGATGCCTTTGCCGACAAAAACGGCTGTGGCTTTAGCTTTGGTAATGGCTGTACAGGCGGTAATGACGTCAGTATGTTCGGTCAGCGTAAGTCCAATCGCCGTGAGATGATTGAGACCGTGCAGACGTGGGATAACTGATGGGGGCTAGTATGAATCATCTTGATTTTAAATTATTAAAAGTGATAAGTCTGCTTATGGATTATCCGTCTGATGAGCTGTTTGCTGATGATACGCTAGATGCGTGCAAATACATCGTAGCAACATCAAAACTCATCAGCCCTGAGGTTCGCCAAGAGATTAACGTCTTTGTTGATGAGCTATCAAGCAAAGGCTCGATTGAGGCTCAGTCGGTGTATGACAGTCTGTTTGAGCGTGGGCGTTCGTTGTCGCTTTGGCTGTTTGAGCACGTGCATGGCGAGAGCCGAGACCGTGGGCAGGCGATGGTGGATTTGATGGGACAGTACGAACAGGCCGGCTTTACCATTCATGTCAAAGAATTGCCCGACTATTTGCCCATGTATCTAGAATTTTTGTCCTACAAGGCAGGCTTTGCAGATGACGTTGAGATTCGCATGGACATTGCTGATGTCAGTCACATCATCGCTCTACTGGGGGCGAGACTGGTGGACAAGGGCAGTAGCTATGCTGGGCTGTTTAAGGCGTTATTGCAAATTGCAGGCAAGCCTTTGACCGTCATTGATGATGAGCTTGCCAAGATGGGCAAAGACAAGGTAGATGATACAACCTTTGATGCCATTGACAAAGAATGGGAAGAAGAAGCCGTGGACTTTTTGGCGGCAAAGCAAGAAGAACGCTGTCCGTCAAGCCAAACCGACATTCGCATTGCCGAGACCTTGGCAAGACAAGCCCAAAAGACAAGCGAAATCCCTGTGCATTGGGTGGATTTTAAAACCAATAAAACTGTTAGCGAAGGAGTGTTATAATGATAGCAGCAGCAATCACAGCAACGACCCCCGAGAATTGGATACACATATTTTTGTACGGCATTTATCCTTACATCGCTTTGACAGTATGTATTTTGGGCTGTTGGGCAAGATTTGACCTATCGCAGTACACATGGCGTGCAGGGTCAAGCCAAATGCTAAACGATAAAGGCATGAGAATCGGCAGTAACCTATTTCACATCGGTATCATTGTGGTACTGCTTGGGCATTTCTTTGGGATGCTAACCCCGCACTTTGTCTATGAACGCTTTATCTCGGCAGCGGACAAACAGCTTGTGGCGGTCATTGTCGGTGGTATCGCAGGCGTGATGTGCCTTGTGGGGCTACTGATTCTGATATGGAGACGTTTTACTGACCCACGTGTGAGCCATACGTCCACGTTTAGCGATAAGATGCTACTTGTCATCATTTTGGTGCAGCTCATCATGGGTCTTGCGACCATTTGGCACTATCCTGACCATAAAGATGGTGCGTTAATGCTGTCATTGGCAGGTTGGGCACAGGACTTGGCGATATTACGCCCGATGAGTGCTGCTGCCCGTGTGGTGGATGCGGGGCTGATTTATAAGCTACACATGTTCTTAGGAACCACGCTTATCCTGCTTGTGCCGTTTACTCGTCTGATTCACATCATCTCAGCACCGATTTGGTATTTGGGCAGACGTTATCAGATTGTCCGTCAAAAGACATCGCAGTAAGCACTTGTTTAAAAACCATTTTTTCGGTTTTTGCCACAAACATCGCCCTAGTGTTTGTGGTTTTTTTATTTTATAATTTATTGATTTTTATAATAATTTAAAAAAATAATTCTAAAACTGTGCGATATTCATAAGTCTAATATAGAGTGTTTAGACCGAATTTGGAGAGACTTAACGGTGAAATTAACATGAAATTTGATAAAATATATTGACAATAATAATTATTATTAATATAATAATTATCAATTATAGTACGAGGAGCTTTGTTTTATGTCTAACAAACAAAGAGATATTGAGCGATTATCAATACAAAATCTTATAAACGCCTACTGTATTGAAACCAGTCGCTTTAAAATTTTACAATCAAGCGAACAAAGCGACATTTGTCGAGGATGTTGTGAGGGGCACTCTGCCCTGTCTTTGTTTTTAGAACCCTTAAAAGTCCGTATAGTTGTTCCATTGCTATTTGTCAGTATGCTAGGACATCATCAAATTTTTGATAAAATATATATTGAACAAGCTGATGGTTTTGTAGAGACTAACTCTTTAATGCTGGCAAATTTATTGTTACAAGATATGCTATATTGGCATTCAGATAAAGAAAGTATAAACATCAACAGTGTGTTGTCAAGATGGATGGATAGTTCAGAAAAATTGCAGATAATTCTTGATAGTCGACAACAAAAAATTGACAGCATATTTAAAAGAAAAAAACTTAATTTTGTTGATACGGAGCAAGCTCTATTCTGTGGGCATGCCATGCACCCTACTCCAAAAAACAGAATTGGTTTTGATAATGTGCAATGGAAAAATTTTTCACCAGAAACTAATGGTTGCTTTAAGTTGCATTATTGGTTGGTTGAATCAAGTATTTACGTTGAAGAGTCAGAGAGTGGTCTGATATTAGAAAGGATAAAAAGTGATATTTTAAATGAAATTAAAATTCAAAAAGAATATGAATCAAAAGATTATAATAACTTTAGGTTGATTATATTACATCCTTGGCAGGCGAAATATTTACAACAAAAAGATATTTATAAAAAATTATTAACAGAAGAAAAATTAATAGATTTAGGTCAAATGGGAGATGATTATTATGCCACCACATCAGTTCGTACGGTTGTAAACTTAAATAGGGAGTGGATGTTTAAATTATCTTTATCTGTTGCAATCACAAATTCAGTACGCATAAATTTACCGAAAGAAGGTCGTAGGGGTTTGTTGGCTAATAAAATTTGGCACAGTCAGTTTGGAGAAAATATAAAAAATTCATACCCAATGTTTGATGTTGTTAATGATCCTGCTTGGAATGGGGTAATTGTAGATGGAAAAATTATAAATGAAACCATTTGCATTATTAGAAATAATCCTTTTAATGAAGAAGGTAACATTACAAATTTGGCAACGTTATGTCAAGATCATCCATTCCAAAAGAAAAATCGCCTATATCACATTATCAAAAATATTAGAGGTAGTCAAAAAGAATTTGGTGTCTGTTTAAGAGAAATTAGTCACAAATGGTTTGAAGAATTTTTGAAAATTTCACTAATTCCCATGATTGATATGTATCATAATTATGGCATGGTTTTTGAGGCTCATCAACAGAATTGTCTCATAGAAATAAGAGATAATTTCCCTTATAAATTTTGGGTAAGAGATAATCAAAGCTTTGGATATGTTACTGATTATGCAGATGAATTGATAGATGAGTATACAGATCTTATTGCCAGAGCAAAGTGTGTTGTTTCTATTGATTTTGCTAATAGTCGATTTATATATTATTTTATTGGAAATACGGTTTTTTCGCTAATTAGCAGTATTGCAAAAACTGGATTTTCAACAGAAGAAAATCTTCTCAATATACTACGGGAGTATATTGAGAATCTGTTGAAAAAGTATCCAAATAGTAAGCTACTAAATACTTTGTTGTTTAGTAATCAATTACCCTACAAAGGAAATTTGTTGACTCGCTTACACGATTTGGATGAACTGGTTGCACCAGTAGAGACCCAATCTATTTATGTAAAGATAAAGAATCCTATAAAGCACAAAGAGGTAAACCATGTTTGATATCATAGGTATTGGTATAGGGCCATTTAACTTAAGCTTGGCAAGTTTGCTAAACCATAAAGATTGTCATTTAAAAACAGTATTTTTCGATAAAAAAGAAAAATTCATATGGCATCAAGGAATGTTAATGCCTGATACCACACTACAAGTTCCGTTTTTAGCTGATTTGGTAACAATGGTAGACCCAACAAACAAGTACAGTTTTCTTAATTACTTGCAAGAAAAACAAAGGTTGTTTCAATTTTACTTTAAAGAGTCTTTTTTCCTACCAAGAATTGAGTATAATAGCTATTGCCAATGGGTATGCAGTCAATTAGAAAATTTAAATTTTGGCTGTTTAGTAAAACAGATTCTTCCTACTAATAAAGGATTTAATGTTATTGTTGAATGTGATGGGAAAATTAAAAATTATGAGTGTAAAAATTTAGTTATTGGCATAGGAACTTCTCCAAATATTCCCGATTGTACAAAAAATATTGTGAAAAATTTAGAAAATCAGTGCTTCCATTCATCGGATTTTATGAAAAATTTTGATGAACTTTTAAAGAAGAAAAAATCCGATATTATTTTGGTTGGTTCTGGACAATCAGCTGGCGAGATTTTTTATAAATTAATTCAAAATGATTTTAATAATATTCATTGGGTTACTGATGATGAGGGATTTTTTCCCATGGAGTATACGCCATTAGCTTTAGAGCATTTTAGCCCAGACTATATGGATTTTTTTTACAGCCTATCAGAAGAAGCAAGAAAAAATTTATTGAAAAAACAAGATTTTTTATATAAAGGAATTAATTCAAACTTGCTAAAGAATATTTACAGCATGCTTTATCAAAAAATAATTTTGAATAATGAAAAATCAATAAAATTAAATTCAAATTTAAAACTAATACAAACTTGTCAGAATCAAGGACAGATTTGTTGTGATTTTGTACATAATTATACAAATACTTCGTCAAAAATAAGTGCTGATTATGTTATTTTGGCTACTGGGTATCAGCAAGCGTCACTGGATTTTATGTCAGAATTAGATCCTTGTATCAAAAAACAACCTTGTGGTAGTTATGATATTGATCGAAATTATGAGGTAAATTACCAACACCCTAATGGTATGGGGAGAATTTTTGTGCAGAATATGGGACTTTGTACTCATGGAGTTGGGACGCCAGATTTGGGATTGAGCGCTCATCGCTCAGCAACCATAATCAATCGGATTTTGGATAAAGAGTTTTATAAGCTAAGTAGAAACAATATTTTATCAAATTTTTCATAGATGAGGTTTTGCAATGAATACATCCAATGCTTATCATTTAAATATAGAGTTGTCGCAATTAAAAAGTGCTGGCCAGTCTTTGATGAAGATTGCTATATCTGAGCTGCTTTACGAAGAAATTATTAGACCAACAAAAGTGGAATATTTGCCAGAAAACAAGCAAAGAATGTTATTTGTTTTTGATAAAATTAATTTGGAAGTAATTATCAAACCAAAGAAATTTGGTGGCTTTATCGTCTACTCTATTAATGACAAAAAAACAGGTGATTCTTTTTATAATCTAACTGATTTTTTTGTTGAGTTGTGTGAAAGTCTGAATATGGATAATGGCACAAAAGCTTATATGGTAAAGGAAATTAATCATACTTGGTTGGCGGAGGCTCATTTATACACAAAGCATAGCTTAACAAGTGAAGCGTTATCAAATCTTAGTGGGTCAGTTGTTGACTCGGCTTTACGTGGACATCCTTGGATTGTTATGGGAAAAGGTCGCCTCGGTTTTGGCTATGAAGATTATAAACAGTATGTTCCAGAGGTTGCTATTGCAAGAAAACTTCCTTGGTTTGCTGTTCACAAAAGTCTTGCGGCACTCTCATTAATTCAAGGGCTAACTTGTGATTGCATTTATAAAAAGACGTTGGGGGAAAGTCAGTACAAATCTTTTAAAAACATTTTGATGAATAAAGGATTGGACAGTCAAGAATATTTATTTTTACCAATACATCCTTGGCAATGGTCAAATTGGATTAGCTTAAATTATGCACTTGAAATCTCTGAACAAAAATTACTGTTTTTAGAAATGTCTAAGCATGAGTATTTACCTTTACAGTCTATTCGAACTTTTTCAGATATGACTGATAAAACAGCATATCACATTAAACTACCACTTAGTATTTTAAATACAGCAGTATATCGTGGCTTGCCAAACAAGCGTAATTTTTTTGCTCCGCAAATCAGTGAATGGCTGTTGAGAATACTTAAAAACGACCAACAATTGCAAGAAACCGGTGTTGTTCTATTGGGAGAGTTAGCAACAGTTACTGTAAAACAGCCCGCCTTTGATAAATTAAGCTCTCCACCTTATCAATTTACGGAATTACTGGGTTGTTTGTGGCGAGATAGTGTTGAAAATTACATCACTGATAATCAAAAAGTTATCTCTCAAGCTGCACTTATTCACAAAGATAGACATGATGATTTTTTGTTGCCACATTTAATCCATCGGTCGGGTCTTACGGTTGTTGAGTGGCTAAAAAAATTCTTTAAAGTTTGTGTAACACCATTATTGTATTGGTTGTATCGTTATGGAATTGTATTTTCGCCACATGGAGAAAATAGTCTATTGATACATGAGAATGGCATACCGATAAAAATGGTTTTAAAGGATTTTGTGGATGATATTAATTTAGTTGATGACACTTTTTTTGAACAAGAGCCTAAACCAAAAGAGGTGGGTATTTTATTAAAACACTCCCCAAAAGATTTGAGTCATTTTATTTTCACTGGGCTTTTTGTTGTGCATTATCGCTATATTTTTGATGTATTACATCAATATTATAATATATCTGAATTTGAATTTTGGAATGAGTTATCAAAGATTGTTGATGAATTTCACCATCAACATCCAGAGCTAAATGAGAGGATTGCTTTATTTGATTTAAAAAGACCAAAATTTGAAAAGGTGTGCCTAAATCGTGTTCGCTTTTTTACAAGAGGTTATCAAGATAACGCCAACCGTCCAGAACCCGTGGTTTGTGAACCAATTTGCAATCCAATATCACCACAGTTTCTAAGGTGTGTTGAACATTGATAACATTATTTGTAAAAACGATGAAAATTTTAACGCTTTTATTAGTTTTTGCATGAAAAACGTGCGATTTTTCTCATTTTTCATTGCAAATACGAATATTCAACACACCCTAATGAGAGAATAGAAATGCTAGAAATCTATACCGATTCTTTTAATCAAGATCAATGCAGTAAAATCAATCGATTGCCAACTTTATCTCAGAGTTTGCCAAACAACTATATTTACAGAGAAAATGGGGTTGAATTTGGGTTGGTGCAAATACGCTACCCTGAACATATTGAATTGTTGCATCGTTGGATGAATATGCCCCATGTTATCCCTCAATGGCAACTCAATAAATCATTGTCTGAGCTGTCTGTTTATTTTGAAAAAATGTTGGCTGATGATCACCAGCGTTTGTATTTGGTTAGTATTAATGGCGAATGGGTTGGTTACGCCGAAGTTTATGAAGGGGCAAGGGATAGACTATCAGGGTATTATACGGCTGACAAAAATGATTTGGGTTGGCATTTGTTACTAGCAGAGGCACAGGCTGTTGGCAAAGGGTACTTGCGTGCCATCATGCGTCTACTAAGCTTTTTTATTTTTGAACATTCACCTGCTAAAAAAATTGTGGGTGAACCTGATGCAAGTGTAAAACCCTATGAAGTAGTCGCTCAAGAATTAAACTATATGCCCCAATATCAAATTGTAATGCCTGAAAAAACTGCAATGTTATATTTTTGTGACAAAGAAGGGTTTTATTGTAAGTTTGCTCATTATTTAAATGCCAGCATTAAAGAGTGATGTTATGCCTATTTTTCTAAATGCTATTCAGAACCCAAATAGCTCCTTACCTGTATTTTTACTCGATTTTTCAGGCGAGATTAGTCAAGATGCATTTGATGATTGGTTGATTGCTATGAGTGATTTGTTAGCCAGTGAGCAGAGTTTTGCCTTGATTTACCATAGTCGGACAGGGCTGACACTCCCTGATAACTACCGCCAGATTGAGGCGGTTTGGTACAAGACGCACAAAGAATCGTTCTTTAAATATTGCAAGGGATTAGTCAGAATTGTCGATGATGAGACTCAAAGACAAGCCTTAGACAGTCCTGCTTTTCATAAAGCATGGCGAGTGCCTTATGCGGTGGTGTTATCACTGACTGAAGCCAAAGCATGGATAAACACTAAAATAGGGGCGGTCTGATGATTGTCTCACAACAAAAAAATCGCCATCTTTTGACGATGGTGGCACTGTTATATGTTGCCCATGCCTTGCCTTTGTATTTTTTTAATGTGGCATTGCCTGCCATTTTAAGACATCAAGGCGTTGATATTAGGGTGATTGGTATGCTTTCACTCTTATATTTGCCGTGGGCGTTTAAATTTCTGTGGGCAAGTTATGTGGACAATTATTATTGTACCAAAATTGGCAAACGCAAAACTTGGTTATTTTTTACTCAAATTATCGTGGTAGTCGGGCTGTTTGGGCTTGGCTTTTTACAGTTTTCTGAGATTGTATTATTTCTGAGCATAAGTTTTTTGGTGTCTTTGGCAAGTGCCACCCAAGATATCGCTATTGATGGCTATACAGTGGAGCAATTTGATAAGTCATCCTTTGGGCTGGCAAGTGCCATGCAAAGTTTTGGGGTGGCGTTTGGTAGTATGGTAGGCGGTGCTGGCACACTGTGGCTATATCAGAGATTTGATTGGCAAATGGCGACAATCAGTTTGGCAACAACTGTTGTGCTTATTTCGTGTTCACTATGGTTCTTAAAAGATCAAGACAATCCCAAACATGCTACCAATCTTTCCAAAGCAAGTCTTATTAGGCTTATCAAACGCCCGCAAACCAAATGGTTACTAGCTTTGATTGTGGTGTTTCGCTTTGTGGAAGCTCCGATGATGGCAATGCTAAATCCAATGCTTGTGGATTTTGGTTTTTCACTGTCTCAGATTGGGCTTTTGTTTTCGGTATTTGGAGCGATTGTTGGGATTGGTTCAGCACTTTTGGCAGGGGTATTAATCAAATATATCGACATTGTACGTTGTCTTATATTATTCGGATGGATAAGAACGGCAGTTTATGCTTTGTTGTGTCTAGGATTGCTATATCCTTTATTGGGTGATTTTTTACCTACGGTAGGTTTATTAAAAACAGGGTTTATGAGCTTGATGGCAATTAGTGTTTTGCTAATTTTATCTGTTCGCTATTTAACAATGACTGCCTTATATGCTCTGTTTATGAATGCTGCCAATCCCGACCAAGCTGGCACGGACTTTACTTTGTTTGTGTGCGTGGAGTTGCTTGTGTATTTTATCGGCGGGGCGATGAGTGGATTTTTAGTACATCAGTTTGGCTATGACAAGCTGTTTTTATGGCTTGCGATTGGTTCTGGGGTGTCAATGCTTATTTTGCCGACATTGATAAAAAAATTTTCCGTAACAGACTGTTAAAATTTTACTTTTCCATAAGCATAAGGAGTAATTTATGCGTCATTCCCATTATTCTCGATGGCTATCTTTGTCTTTACTAAGTGTGGCAACAACTCAGCAGTTGTACGCTCAGCCCAATGAGTCATTACCAACGGTTGAATTGGAGCCTGTGGTTATTGCCATTGATAAGAGCGGTATGGCACTTGCCAATCGTATCACGCAAATGCCCCATACCACCAAAGTTATTTATGAAGAGCAAATTCAAGAGCAAGCAACAGGCTCTCGACAGCTTGCCGATGTAATGGCACAGCTCATTCCAAGTTTGGGGGTAAGTAGTGGCACCACTAGTAACTTTGGGCAAACCATGCACGGTCGTCAAGTGCAATTTTTGTTAAATGGCGTGCCTTTGACAGGTTCGCGAGACATCTCTCGACAGCTTAATAGCATCAACCCCAGTCAAGTGGCTAGAATTGAAGTTTTATCAGGAGCAACCAGTATTTATGGGTCTGCGGCAACAGGCGGTTTGATTAATATCGTTACTAAGTCGGATTTGGAAGAGGAGCAATTTGAAACCCGCATCGGTGTACATGGTAGTAAATTATCCAGTGAAGGTATCGGTTATCAGGTAGGTCAGAGTGTAGCAGGTGTCAGCGAAAATGGCAATGTCCTTGCACGACTTGATGTCGACTATCGCACCACAGGAGGGGCATTTGATGCTAACGGTAAACGCATTGCTCCTGAGCCTGCCCAAACCGATAAACAAGACAGCAAAAGTCTAAGTATTAATGCAAATGTTGATTGGCAACTTGACGACAAGCAAAATATCAATCTGGCATTGACGCATTATAACGACAAACAAGATACCGATTATGCACCTGATTATGGTAATCGCCTTGCGGTGTTGTTTGGAGAAAAGCCTTCATTAAATGCCATCAAAGGCTTATCATTATCAGAACAGCCAAAAACCACCAAAAGCACCTTTAATATCAACTATCATCACGATGAATTGTGGGGCAATACCATCAATGCTAATGCTTATTATCGTAAAGAAGAAGGGCGGTTTTATCCCTTTGTTGCCCCGTTTTCGACCGCCAAAGCCCTGCCTATTTTACAAAGCATGAATTTGCCACCCGCCACTTTGGATGCTTATACCAAGGCTCTACAAGCTCGCGCCTATGGGGTGTTACAATCTGAATCTAAGGCAGAGGTACTAGGAGCAAGACTGGCCTTGCAACGTAAATTTGACCTTACTCAAAAACCTGTGCTACTTAGTTATGGAATTGACTATGAGCAAGAAAAAGACCGCCAAGGGGCGACAGGCTATGATTTGACTACCTTTATGCAAAGCAATGGCTTAGTATTTAAAGACACTGGCAACCGTTACACTTATGGGCCTGACACCACGTTAAAAACCTATGGCATATTTACCAATGCCAATATTGCTTTAACAGATGATTTAAAAATATCAGCAGGCGTGCGACATCAACGTATAGACAGTAAAACAGATGGTTTTGTGCCACCCAGTGAGTCGCTATTGGCTGATTTATTAATCCAAAACAAAGTGCCGTATCAAGCAGGGGTTGTCAATTCTGGCAAAGTAAAGCATCACAAAACTTTGTTTAATCTTGGGGCAAATTACTCATTAACTCCAAATCACAGTATTTTTGCCAATTTTGGGCAAGGATATAGTTTGCCTGATTTACAAAGGGTACTACGAGATGTTGGGGCAGGTTTTGTGGTTAATTCTGATAATGTCGAGCCAATCACGGTCAATAGTTATGATGCAGGGTGGGTAGGAGTATTTGGCGATAGCCGTGCCAAGTTGACAGGTTTTTATAATACATCAGATAAAGTAACCCATTTTTTAAAAGATTATAGCGTGGTGGTTGCTGATACTGACGAACGTATCTATGGGGCAGAGTTTGAATTAAATCACAAGATTAATAATAACTGGGCTGTCGGTGGTAGCATTGCTTATACACGAGGTCAATACAAAGATGCAAGTGGTCAGTACAGAGAGCTTGGGGCGTTTCGTATCAGTCCTACCAAAGCCACCGCTTTTGCTCAATATACTACGCCAAACGAGCATAAGTTACGCTTACAACTGCTTGCTATTGGAGGTACAGACAATGCCTATCAAGACAGCTTGGTTGCTACAACCAATCAAAACGTCCGCAAAACCCCAGAGACTAGAATTTCAGGCTATGTTGTGGCGGATTTATTGGGTGAGATAAAACTGCCCAAGGGTCAGCTAAATTTTGGGGTTTATAATTTGATGGATACCGATTATAAGAGCGTATTTAGTCAAGCTGCCAAAGCAACTTATGGTGAATTATCCAGCTTGTCTGCACAGGGGAGAAGTTACGGGATAAGTTATACCTTAAATTATTGATTAGCATTATGTGCCACAATACCACAAACATCGCCCTAGTGTTTGTGGTTTTTTTATTTTATAATAAAATTTAATTTACCAACAGGAACCCCCCCCATGAAACGACACCCCGCCTTACAGCCTCTATCTCGCCAGCACCATTTGGGCTTGGTCATCGCCAATAAAGCCAAATCCGCCACCGATGATGACAAACTGACCCATCACCAAGCCTTGGTGGATTATTTGACCACTGCCATTCCCACGCATTTTGAGGTTGAGCGGACATGCCTTGCCGATGTTATTTTGACAAAACTGTCCGATGACAAGGCGGTCAAATTGGCAAAGCAAATGCTTGATGAGCATGAATACATTGAGAGCCTACTTTCCAACACCGACCCAAGCGTGGACGATGTCAAGGAGCTTGCAAATGCCCTGTATGACCATATCCGCTTTGAAGAACGAGAGCTTTTTCCCATTGCTGAGACGGTGCTAAGCGATGATGAGTTTTTTGCCATTTATGAGGCGAGTGATGAGAATGTAAAGTGAGTGGAGTAAAAATTTGGGATATTAAGTTGATGGTAATTGTGGGTTGCAGGGAAGAACACAACGCCCTATTTACAAGTTTAAAACCAAGCTAAACCAAAAGGAGTATTTTATCCTTGACAAATATCATGAATAATACACCAAAACCAATATCCCAAAGGTGTCTTATGACCGTCCAAGCCTATAACCCCAAAGCCCCAAATAACCCCGCCCCCACTTCAAACCCCCAAACCAGTACCGAGCTATTACACATCAGCGAGCCAAACCAAGCCCACGCCAAGCCGTCAGATGGTTCGTGCGGTTGTGGCGGAACTCATAACCACAGCCACGACCATAACCACCACCATCACACTCACGCCCATAGTCATAGCCACGAGCCTGAATTTTTTGATGACGGCATTCGGGTCATGCCCACATCAGACGACCTAAAACGCTTATCATCGGATGCTGAACTCATACAGCGAGCCATCAGCGAAGAAAACGCCAATCACAGCAATCTTATCGCTTCATCTCGCCAAAGCGTGCCGACCATTACGGTCAATGGCGTGCTTATCAGTGAGCAAGCCATTGGCGAAGAAGTGCAGTATCATCCTGCCGACAGCCAAGACGAGGCGTTGTTTTTGTCCGCCCAAGCGTTGGTCATTCGTGAGTTATTACGCCAAGCGGTCATGGCGGACGATGAATTAAAAGACGAATGGCAAGTAGATGACGAAAACGCCATCTCAAAACTCATCGCCAAAAACGTCCACCCCAACACGCCAACCGACAGCATTTGTGAGCAGTATTACACCGCCAATCAGGGCGAGTTTACCGCACCGCCTGTCATGAAAGTTCGCCATATTCTCTTTGCTTGTCCGCCCGAAGAAGGCGAAGAACGCATTGAGCTAAAAAAACGTGCCTATGAGCTGATTGACACCATCAACAACAGCCCCAATCCGTCAGGCGAGTTCATCACCCAAGCCATGCAGCACTCTGCTTGTCCGTCCAAGACAGACGGGGGCGAGCTTGGTATTTTGCAAAAGGGAGCAACCGTACCCGAATTTGAAAAAGTGGTCTTTGCCCTGCCCAAAGGACTTGCCCCAAGCCCCATTGAGAGCCGTTATGGGGTGCATATTGTGGACGTCATGGAGCGTATGGACGGTAAGGCATTGAGCTTTGATGAAGCTCTGCCCATGATTAGAAATAGACTGTCTCAGCAGGCGTTTCATCATGCCCTGATTGACTATTTGTACACTCTAAAACAAAATGCCGACATCGTGGGCATTGATATTAGTGTTAATCAAGAGAATATTTATCGAGGATAAGGAGGGATTATGATTAGTGTAGAAGACTTACAATACGCCATCAACACCACGGCAAGCACGCACGCCAAGGCTCATAAGGACACCATAGTTTTACCCCTATTGTCCGCCATCGGTCATGTGCTGGCACAGGACATCACGGCAAGCTTTGACATTCCTCGCCAGAACTTGTCCGCCATGGATGGTTTTGCCTTGGGGGCAGGGTCGGATTTGGCAAGCGGTAGCTCGTTTGTTGTCATTGGCGAGTCGTGTGCAGGCAAGCCTTATCAAGGCGTGGTGGGCGTGGGTCAAGCGGTGCGAATCTTTACAGGGGCGGTCGTGCCAGACGGGTGCGATAATGTGGTCATGCAAGAAAACACCGATTGGGACGACATAAAAAATAGCATTGA
>NZ_MXAP01000063.1 GCF_002027555.1 Moraxella equi | reverse complement strand
TTAGTTGAGAGTGGGGTATCTTGTTATTTTTTTAACCGCCCCGAATGGGGCTTTTTATTTGGAGCAAACCATGCAAAATGAATTAAGCTGGATCAAAACTGCACGAAACTACATCGGGCAAAAAGAAATCAAAGGCGTTAAGCACAATCCCATCGTATTAGAGCTTTGGGCAAGTGCATTCAAGGCAAAAAACCAAGCTGTGCCTACGGTGTTTAAAAATGATGAAACAGCATGGTGCGGTGGTTTTGTTGGTGGTGTGCTGGCGAAATCTGGACTGGGTCAGCACATCCCGAACAGCTTTGCGATGGCAAGAAGTTGGTTAAATGCTGGCACAAAGCTCAATAATCCTGCCTACGGCTGTGTGGTGGTCTTTTGGCGTGGCAACCCGAAAGGGGCAAGCGGTCATGTGGGCTTTGTCGTGGGTCGAGACAAGGCAGGGAACTTGATGGTACTTGGTGGTAATCAAGCAGATGCGGTTAATATCAAGCCCTTTGCCGTGTCTCGTGTGCTGGGCTATCGCTGGTGTGGTACGCAAAGCCTGCCCAATACCAGCCGTTTTGCGTTACCTGTGCTTGCCAGCGATGGGCGTGTGAGCGTGAATGAAGCGTAAAAACACCCCCAGCCGTAATGGTTGGGGGGTATTTTTTTATTTAAATTATAAAATAAGTCAAAAATAAGTCAAATAAAAAAGCCAACCACCTAAGTGATTGACTTTTAAGGGTTTATTTGGTGGAGATGGCGACCACCGATTATTTTACATAAATCATTGATTTTTATAGATATTTTTAAAAATCGTCTGATTTTGTGTGGGTTCTGTGTGTGGTTGCCATCAATCACTAAACTATATGCCTGCTATTATAGCAAGTAAAACGGAGATTGACAAATATTTCAAGACTCATTCCGACTCACTTTCCCATCACTCGCCAAAACAGGCAACGCAAAGCGATGGGTCGCTGGAATGGGCTGCGTACCGCACCAGCGATAGCCTAGCACACGAGATGGGCTAAATGGCTTGATATTGACAGCGTCCGCTTGATTGCCACCTAGCACCATCAAGTTTCCTGCCTTGTCTCGTCCAACTACAAAGCCCACATGACCTGTTGGCGATTTTGGGCTACCACGCCAAAAGACGACCACACAGCCGTATGCAGGATTATTGAGTTTCGTGCCGGCATTAAGCCAACTTCTTGCCATGGCAAAGCCATTTGGGATATGCTGAGACAGTCCAGATTTCGCCAGCACACCACCAACAAAACCACCGCACCATGCTGTTTCGTCATTTTTAAACACGGCAGGAACTGGCTGATTTTTAGCTTTAAAAGCACTTGCCCAAAGTTCTAACACAATCGGATTGTGCTTGATGCCTTTGATTTCTTTTTGCCCGATGTAGTTTCGTGCGGTCTTGATCCAGTTTAATTCATTTTGCATGGTTTGCTCCATTAAAAAGCCCCATTCGGGGCGGTTAAAAATAACAAGATTATTTAATCAATGCTTTAACAATGTTTTTAATTTCGGTTACAATCTGGGACAATGTTTTATCAGAAGTGGTTAATTGCCAAGAGCGATAGACCGTGCCAAAAACAAGCATACCGAATGCCGAAAAAATCAAATAAAACAATGCTTGTGCATAGTAGTTCAAATGCTCAAAATCAAAATAATCAATAGTAAACTCCCCTGCAAACAAACCTAAACCGATTGCACAAGTGATTTTAATGATGATTTTTAAATTGAGGGTCAAATTGGCATTATCATCTTTATCAAGATTAATGTCGCCACTTAATACAAGACTGATTAAACCGCCTACAATTAACGCAAATAACTTGGTTAAAAAGGGCAGAACTTTGGCTAAGGTTTCAGGCATTTTCTTTGCTCCGATAAAAAGCCCCATTTGGGGCAGTGAGAATGATTGCATCATGTGAAAGGTGCTTTGTAGTCGATCCCTAACGCATTGTAGATATGGGTCAAATCTACTAGCAGATGCGGATAGTACCAAGCATAGAATTTTTGGTAGGGGTTTGTGAATTTTGACATATCTTGCTTCTTGGGTTTTCGAGCATAGTAACCGCCTTTGTCATGGGTTTCTTTTGACATATCGGCAGACATGATCACATTATCGGCATTATAATATCCCGTTATCGGGTAAGGTTGATGCCCAAATCGGCTCAGTGTCCTAAGCTCTTGGGCATATACTCCGCCCATTAGGTTTACATAGCCATAAATTTTATTGGGGTCTAACTTAACCCCATCTCGACACAACCCGATGACATTTAATGGCAAGGCTCGACTGTCGAAAGTCACTTCGCCCGTTTGTGGATTGTAGGTTTTTAAGCCCACCTTACCATCAACATTCAACGCAAGCTCTGGAATATCGAACATGAAAACTGGAATGTTTCTATTGAAGTTCGGTTTATCTACACCGATTTGACTATCGATATCGTCATAGTCATCGTTGCGTGCGTATTGCGTTTGAGAGAATATATAGGGGCTGATGCCTGTGCTGACTGGATAAATTGGCAAGGCGACTAGGGGAAATCTTGCCCCCCTGCCGTTTTTCGTCGACACTTTACCCCCGTTGTGTGATCCCGCATAATCGACGTGCGACAAACACAATGTGGGATAATTCGTATCAAACAGCACATAATTTCGCTCTGGGTCGTGCATTTTAACTTGTGCGGTCATAGTATGCCCCCAAAATTAATCTGTCGCCATAATTAGGCTCATACACATGAAGTACGTTATCTTCGATGTAATAATAGCTTGCCGATGTTCCTGCATTATTATCACTGCCCAAACGCTCTTTACTGTTGACGAACAGAGCGAAAATCTCGCCACCGCCAACATCGGGCAGGGGGATTTTTTTGACTTCCCCGCTCCGATGTGTCAGCTGCCCATAATAATACATGCCTAAAATCCGCACTGCACCCGCTTGGGTATCAAAGATGGGCTTGCCATCTTTATAAATTTTCAATCCTGCATTCATATGATTACCTGTGTCAAAATTTACAACAGCCCCATTTCTAGCAGTAACCGCCCTTGTGGGTCTCGCAATTCGATTTTTGAGCCTGTGTAAGTGAAGCTACCACGACTATCTTTTGTTGTTAGCGTACCGATATCTGCACTAAGAGCAGATAATGACCCGATACTCGCCTTATCAATATGAGCCAGCTTAATACTGGCATTGGCAATACTCGCACTATTAAGCCACGCTCCTGCAGGATAGCTTACGCCATCGATGGTGGTGGTGCGAGTAGTGAACACAAACGGCTTTTTGGCGGTTTTGGTTGCTCCAAAATAAATCTGGTCGGCGTTAATGCCAAAGCGAGAAGTAACACGCCCATTTTGCAAATCGCTCATCAAGCCATAGCCGCTGATAAAGCCGTTATTATCCACCGTTACCGCCTTAATCGCACGCATGCCATTGACCGACTGTTCGACATTGCGAATGCTGGTGGTTTGACCGTTTACGGTGGTCTGTAGGGTAGCGACTTTTTGGGCTGTTGCAGCGTCTTTGCCTGCTTGTGCTTGCTTAAACTCATCAAGGGTTGCTGTTGTCGCATAAGGCGACAAATCCACATTGACATCTTCGGGGGCGGGTGTCCAGTCTGTTGCGACTGTGCCAAGTTCAATTTGTGGGCGTGCAATACTCGCCATTTCTGCGGTAATGCCATAGACATCAATATAAGTATGAGCAAAACCTGTGATTGGTTTGGAGATAGTTACTTGTACAAACAAACGCTTATCAATATCTGTGCGAGTTCTGGGATTGTAAGACAAGATTTTTGCCGTAACTGTGCCGTCTGCGTGGGTAAACCGCACCATAAACATCATACGCACATTATTGGCAAGTTCGCTGACATTTTGCAACTTAAAATGAGCTGAAACAGTAAGCGTACAAGGCGTGGCAATCGTTTTGATGGCGTTGGACATTGCAAGACTTTGACTTCTCAAATTTCCCCCATCGTGTTTAGTGATGACAAAATCAGAATTCAATAAATAATTTCGCCCACCCACCGTCAAATTGTCAAATCTTGCATTTAACTCGTTTTGAGCGGTGGCAATCGCTCCATTCAAATCGCTTGTGGTGCGTTCAAGGCTTGCGATTTTGCCCTCACTTGTACCAACCCGTCCACCAATGCCGTTCACGGTGCTTTCTAGCGTACGCAGGGCTTGAGCATTGGCATTGTCGCCATTTGCTCGTGCGGTTTCTTCTCGGGCAAGGCGTGCTGTGATGTCGGTATCAGCCGATTTGTAAGCCGTGTCCATTGCAGTGATTTGCTGACTTAGGGCAATGTCGGCATCGGTCAAAGTTTGGCGTAGAGTTTCAAGATTGGCATTGACATCACTTGCCAAGCCCGCCACCTGCATCTGCCACACATTATTGTCGGTGCGTGTCCAGTAACTTGAAATTCTGACAAAACTGGCATTTTTGCTGTCAAAAGTCGCATAATCCCCACCCCTTGCGATGATTTGCCCTTTAACAAAGTTTTTACCATCGTCATACCAAATCACACGCAGATTGCCAAAATTACCATCAAATGCCCGCACTTCGTACAGTGTATTTGTTTTGACAGCGATAAAGTCGCTCGCACGGTGCGACCCCCACGGCTTTAAAGCTCCGCCATCATTTTCGTCCAAAAAATGCCCAAGCGTTGCCGTGCTTGCTTTGAACAAATTGCCGTTATCAAATCTCGCTCCTAACCGCTCAACACTCAACGCTTGCCCTGCCTGTGTTTGTTTAATGGCGGTAATTTCGCTATTGGCGGTATCGTTTGCCGTCTTTAACTGGCTGTATTTTTGCGACAAATCACCAGTCGTTACGCCCAATTCACGAATGCTTGATGTATGACCGCCTACGGTTTGCGTAAGGTTCACCAATTCTTGCGTTTTGGCATTTTTATCCGCTTGTAAAGCGGTAATATCACGGATTGCGGTGTTAATGCGGTTTCGCTCTGTTGTGATGTTGCTAATGGCGGTTTGCAATTCACGGTTTGCCGTGGCAAGCTGGCTGTTTAGCGTGGATAAATTGCCATTCACCGCACCCACCGCACTTTCAAGCGTACTAATCTTGCCAATCGGTGTGCGTAGCGACTGGTCAAGATGACTGCCATTAATCTGACCGCTGATAAGCTCAAGCACCTTGCCAGCATCCCCCGACGTCGTGCCAGATGCCCAAGCCGTCCAGTCCGAAGTGTTGCCGAGCTTATCCACGATTCTTGCACGATAAAACTGGGTCAAGTTGCCTTGTAGCCCTGTGATTTCGTGCTTGTTGGTCGGATAGGCAAATGTGCCAAGTGTTGTGATGTTACTTCTGCCGTCTGGCGACACTTGGATTTCTGTGAAGTTGGTGTCGTCTGACTTCGCCCCAAAGCCCCAAGCCAGCTCCATGCCAAATAGCACGCCAGTTGCACGGATAAACGCAGGTCGGTTTGGTTTACCGACTTTACCCTGTATCTCGGTCAGATTAGAATGCGTGGCAAGGCTTGCCTGTCCAAAGGCAGAAATAGCCGTTACTCGGGCTTCGTATTGCCCTGCATAGACTCCAGCGATTTCAATGCTGTTTGTGCCTGTTGGTGGCAGGGTCTGCCAGTTGCCATTGTCTTTTCGCCATTCCACTTGATATTTGACCGCACCTGTTACCTGCTCCCAGCCGATGACAAGGGTGGTAATGATCACGCCTTGATTGACCGTGTGATAGCTTGACAGATTGACCGACTTTGTGGGGGCTTGCACGGTCGGATTGATAACACTAATCGGACGCTCGTCAATATACGCCCCTGTATCAATGGCATCATATTTGGCAGGGTTATACTGCACAGCAGTAATGGTAAATTGGTGGTTATCGTCAGCCGTTACCGACAGCACACGAAATTTCATCGTGGCTAAATCGCTACTGTCTAGCACCCACACATTTTCCACGCCAATATCGCCAAACGGCTTAGCTACGGTAACGCTGTCGCCATTGACCGTACTGATTTGCCGTCTTTGGCTGATGCCGTCATTACCATTAATCACCAGCGTATCGCCCACGTTGGCGGTAATGGGGCGGTCTAGCGTGATGACGGTCTTTTTATCATTCATCGCAAGCACACGCCCACCTGTGGCACGCCCTGCAAACAGCTCATCACTAATCTCAATCACTTTGGCAGGGGCAGGGATATAGCCGTCCAAGCCGACCTTAAATGTTACCATTCGTGTTTCCAGCTGTTCGGACTTTAACGCCCACAAGCCAGCTCGTTGGGCTTGCCCACGAGAAGTACAGCCCCACGCTGAGATGTCAGCAACACGCACGCCAAACTTGGCAATGGCTTTTTCATCACGCACAAATTCGTATTCGGTCTTAAAATGGTTGGCAGGGTTGTCCCACGCCACCTTTGCAACCGTGTGGCGGTCTCTTGCCCGTGTGCCTGTATATTCAAAAATACCATCAATGACATTGGCACGGCTGAATGAATAAATGCTGTCTTGGGGAATGTCCGCATCTAGCACAATGCTATTACCGTCCCAGTAGGAAATTGCCCGAAATACGCCAGCAAGTCTGGAAAGTAGCTCAAACGCACCGTCCGCCGACTGGATATAGACATTGACGGTAAAGCGTGGCTCAGTACCACCCATGCCATCATCAACCATTTCATCACAGTATTGGGCGAGACGATACAAGCTCCATTTATCAATCATGCTTTGGGTCAGGCGACCACCCAGCCCATAGCGTTCGGCGGTACATAGGTCATAATAGACCCATGCTGGATTGTTACTGTACGCCAACTTAAATTGTCCGTCCCACATACCTGTATAGGTGCGAGCCACAGGGTCGTAGTTCGTTGGCACTTTGATGATTAAGCCCTTGCAACGAGCCGACATTTTGGCGACATTACTAAAACTCTCGGCATCGTATCTTAGCCCCAGCAGGGCGGTGTTGGGATAACGAAGTTTTAAATCAATCACTTCACTGATGGCAGCGATGTACATTTTATCTGAGATAAATTCGCTGGTAGCATTGGGTGTGATACGGCGAACACGCAGCTGCCAGCCTGTTTGTGCTTTTGGTAGGTCAATACGATGGCTACGCTCGTAAGCGTCTGATGTTTTGGCATTGATGGAAGTATTTAGGACTTCTGCCCAACCGCCGTTGTCGGTTTTGACATCGATGGCATAATCAATCTTTACGCCTGACACATCGCCATTTTCACGGTTTTGCTGACGCAACGCTCCCCATTTTAGACGCACCCGCAGAGCATCAAGGTCAAGATTATTAAAGGCTTTAACAAAGGGTGTGCCGTGTTTTAGCTCGACATTAACCGCCGTTTCGCTTGCCACATCAGGAAAGCCATCAATGTACTCTTGGTCGTTCGTGCCTGTGCGAAAATCCACTTTGACATTAGGAAAGTTAAACTCGCCATTGTCATTTTGCAGGGGCGTGTCTTCCAAATAGACGGATTTATAGCCATTTGCCAAGCCATAAATCTCGCCTTCGCCCAAGCCGTACATGATACTGATAAAAGTTTTGGACTGAGCAGAGTCTGGGGCGATGACGGGCTGTCTTTGTTTGCCACCGCCTTTTTTAGCACCGTGAATGTTCATTTTTTTATCCTTGTTATCTGTCAAAGTATGTCAAATTGGGTTGTGCTGTGGGTTACATCATGTCTTCTGGTAGCTGGCTTGCCGACAGGATAAATCCGCCGATTTCTCGCTCGCCATATAGAATAGGGACAGGATTGCCTTGTGCCACAGTCGTAACCGCACCACCAAAGCCTTTGTTTGCCTTGTTGCCATCTTGGTTGTTATCCTGAGTATCCACCTGTGGCATGAGCATCTGAGAAATACCGCCCACCATCATGCCAATACCTGCACCGATTAACGCTGCTCCAACAGGAGCAAAGCCCATGCCTGTCGCCACGATACCAGCGACCACCATGACCGCTCCAAGGACGGTTTCAAGCAAACCTGCTTTTTTTGAACCTTCCACCACTGGCACGACACGAATCACTTTGGCGGTGTGAGTCATCTCAAGCTCGCTCTCACCCACATTTTGCTTATCATGGAACACAGCAAAACGCAGTCCCTGCCTATGAGCGTTCATCATAAACGTTTCAAAGCCAGCAAGTTGCACGCACAAAGCACGCATGGCTTCTTTTGTGCTGCCCACTGCCAAGTTAAAAGATTTGCCGAATTTACGGGCTAAGATGCCGTGTAAGATGATGGTTTTCATGGCTGAATTTTCCCCAATAAAAAACCGCCCACGATGAATCATGAGCGGTTAAAATCACTGTTTTTTGATAACAAAAAAGCCAAATAACCCATACATTTTTTAACATTTTTGCAAAAAAAGTGTATAAATTACTTGACTTTTAATGTAGTATTTACTATAACATGTTTATCAAGACAAGGTGCTGCAACACCAAGCCTTGATAGGTTATCCGCCACCGACCTTGTGAAGTGGTGGCGACCTTAGGAGATAAGACAATGAAAACGCTCTTCAAAGTTATCATCATTGTTATCCTGCTACTACTAAGCAACAACGCTTACTAAGCAGGTAGCCTGTAAAGGCTGGGGCGGTGGGCAAGCACACCGCTTCACTCCTAAAACTTATGATTATCTTACCAATAATGTAAGGATTTGTCAAATGCCATCTACATTAGCAGGAATTATAAAATTGTCGTTAGACTTAATCATTGTATCAAAATATAGGATTTAATAAAATGCCTAAGATTGTCAAAACTCCAAAAACCAAAGCTCAAATTCAAGCTGACTCTGATGCCAAACGTGGCGTAAAAGTGGCAAGTTATAAATTTCCCACCGAATTTATTGACGAGCTGACCGTTTTATCCGAAAAAACAGGACTTTCACGCTCTGCCATTATCATGCAAGCTGTCAGAGCGTGGGGGGCAGACTACATAAGCGAATAATGACGCACCACAAACACCGTTCTATCTGCCCACCCTTTGCCATAAATCTCACGCACCGACTGCCGTCCGTAGGGGTGGTGCAAGATTAGGGTATTGCCCACGCAAGGCGGAGTAGTCTCACTTTTAAGTACACCCTTATCGCCAAGCCAAATCAAGGCGTGGTTAATGTGGTAGGTGCGTCCGACACGGCAAAGCAGGACATCGCCGTATTGCAAGCTGTCTTTATCCACTGCAAGAAAGCCCGCTGTTTTAAAATTGTTCTCGTACAAGGGTTCGTGGCTCTCAATTTCCCACCAAGCGTCTGTTCGCTCAAAGTCGGGCAAGTCCACGCCAAATTCACGGCGATAAAAATCACGGACGATGGCATAGCAGTCTTGCACGCCGTGGATATAATTTCGCCCCAGTAGTGGCGGTCTATACCCACATGGCTCATATACGCCAAAGGCAGGCTCATCGCCATAATCTTGCTTGGACACCGCCACGATGACCCACGGCACGCCATGTAGCTCAATTTGCAGTTTATCCAAATCGGATGGCAACACACCGCCGTCAGGGTGGCTATGGACGACGGCTTGTATCTCGCCCAAACTTTCAGCACGGGCAAAATCTTTGGGGCAAAGGATGAATTGCTCATTGCCTGTGGCAGTGTTAGTGCAAGGCAGGTAATTATCATTCACAATCACGCCACAGCACTCGGCAGGATAGCAGTCAAGGGCATGGGACAAGATGTCCGCTTTTAATTGTTTGGTTAATTTCACTCAAAACTCCTATGAACCAATCAAACTGCTGGCAGGACAACCGCCAAAGGGCAAGGGCTTATTTTTGCCAAATCGACATACACACGATTTCATGCGACCGCCACATTTATCCAAAATGGGGTTGTCGGTAGGGTTGTCGTGTTCGTCAAACATTGTCACCCCTGTATAGCCGCATTCTTCGCCACGATACTTGCCCACGACCGCCCAATGACAATAATTGGTAATCTCTCTGACGGGGATTTTTAAGCCTTCAAGGTCAATGAGGTTGGATAATTCAAAGGTAACTTGCTGGGCGTTTTCTGATGTTTTTTGTTCAACAAACCAAATCTGCTCTTTGCATTCATCACTTGCCTGTGGATTGCCAGCATCAAAATTGACCGCATCTAGGTATTTGGCAAGGGTGGTGATGACGGTAAGTTTTGCCCCTGCAAAGTCGCTAAACTGCAAGCAATACGCCGACACCGCACCTTGTACCCCTGCGATGTTATTGGCAAGGGTCAGCGTGGGGGTGCTCGCCTTACCGTCTGACCGCATTTCAAGCCCCGTTACATTTAGAGCTTGGGGGTTGTACTCTTTGCCACGAAAAGTAATCACGCCATCGTTTTTGTCGTGATTATGTCCGTGAAAGCGTAAAATGCCCGCTCCAAGACGGCTTGCATCCAGTTCAAACAAGGTAATTAGTCCAACTACGGACAATTTTTGAAAATCGGCGGTTAAACTCATATTTGCCCCACAAGTTTTGATTACGCTTGGTTTTCGTTAGCTGATTCGTCTTTTGGCTCGGTTTCGCTGCCTAGGCTTGCCGTCGGCACAGCTTCCACCAAAACGCCATATTCGCCATTTTTATAAGACACCACAAAAGCGGTTACGGTGTTTTCATTGCCAAAGCCTTGTAGTTGTTTGAGCTGATTATTCGCCCAAGCAATAATATCAGCACGGAACACGGTGGTGCGGGTGCGTTTGATAATGCCGTGACTGGGTTCGTTGTTAAACACATCAAAGCCTTCATCTTCGGGAAAATACACGATTTCTACCGTGTCGGCTTTTTCGCCGTACTGACTTTGCCAAGTGTCTACCTGCCAGATAAATGCTTGTAGGATTTGAGCTTCGGTGCGGTTTAGGGTGGTTAGGGTTTGATTGTCGCTCATTTGCGTACTCCATTTAAAAAGCCCAACCGTTTGACGGTTGGGGCGTGAAATGTCCGATTGTCGGACGGTTAAATTTGAGTTGGCCACAACTCGGCCAAAGAAAATAATTATTTAAAATCAATGATTTAAATTTTCGGCCAACATTGGCCACAACTGCAATTCTTGGCTTAAAAAACTTGTTCAAACTTTAAACTAATCTGCCAAAAATTGCCTTTTCGCTGTGAAACTTCATAATCTTGGCAAGTGTATTTATTGGTTTGCCCGTGTGGGTCAGTCCAAAGAAAAGGCTTCACGCCCCCATGTTCATCAATAAAATTCATAATTGGCACAATGACGCTGGTATAATCGCCCGTTTTTGACCCCGCCCAGTCTTTGCGTTTGTTGTTAATGCCAAAGCTGACACGCTGGGCATAGCCATCGCCAAACTGCGTTTTGGTTACGCTATGTTTGACGCTGGCACTTGCCCCCATGTTCATTTTCCAAGTGAAAGTTTTCATATTTCAATCTCAATAAAAAACCCACCGATTTACGATGGGTTTTAAAATCTTAGCCTCTGAGCCTTTCTTGATAAAAGTCAAATTGATGACGAATGGCTTCTTTAGTATCCTCGTCATAATCAGATGATTGCACCAGATTGTCTTTTAAATCATTCATGTAATGCAAATAATCATCCAAATCAATAATGCCTTTTGTGGCTAAATAAGCAATCAATCCAACATGAGCTATGCTGTCTGCGTGTAACTGTTTAACCAATGGTTTGGCGATATTAACCGCCAACTCTTGAATTTGTGCATCATTCATATTTATCTCCCATACAATTCGCCACCTTGACGGCGTGCATTCATAAAGCGTTGGTTAATCTTGGCATCAATCACTTTGCCAATCACCACCATTATATCGCCATTTTCATTTTTTTGCACTTCGGCTTTTTCGCTGGTGTAGTTGTTAATGATGACCTTGGTTTCACCCCGACCCTGCAAACGATTGAGCGTATTATCAAGGTTTTGGGCAGTGTGTTTTGGTAGCACTCGTTCGCCTTTTTCCAAGTTCCAAGTACCTGATTTTGGCACGCTCATGATACCATCGTGGGCTTGACCGATGACAGGATTTCGGATTTGTTGGATTGCCGATACAATCTTCATGCCCTGTGTTGTGGCGGTTGCCACACCTGCAAACTTTTGGACTAAGGTCGTGCCTTCGGCAAAAGCGTCCGATATGGCTTTATGGATATTTACAATCGCTGTACCAATGGCAAAAGACTGTTGCAGGGCAAACATGGCACGGTATGCCGATGACTGCTCTCCTAACATGGCTTTTGTGGTATTCGCCATTGACCCTAGGATATTATCCGCCCCTGCCATCACTAGGTTTTGCCGTACTTCGTGAAATGCCTTTTCTTGTTCAAGTCGGGCAAGTTGGCTTTCCTGCTCGGTGATGAGTTTGGCGTTTTCGGCTTCTTTGATGATTGCTAAGTTATCATCAAGCTGTTTTTTTAGGTCAAAATATCCCGTTACCGCACTACCGACCGCTGACCCTACATTATTATTTTGCAGGGTTGGCATGGTAAGCGTTTTTGGCATGTTTGCCATGGCGGACATGACATCAGATTGGCGTAACGTCTCAATCATCTGGTCGATGTACTTACCATCAAAACCCTGCTGTGATAAATCCCACCGCTCGCCTGCGTATTTATCGCCCTTGGTGCGATACAGATAAGTATTTTTGGCTAGGCTGTCTTGATAGCCCTTTAACTTTTCACGGGTTTTAAACAGTTGGTTAAGCTCGCTTTCCACTTGGATTTGGTTTTTTAGTGTTGCCAGCAACTCTTCATTTGCCCCCTGATATTTTTCGGTATTGGCGATTTGCCACTGCAAGATTTCTAGGCGGTTCATGCCGTGCGTTTGTAATTTTTCATCAATGCTTGCAATCTCATCACTGATACTTTTATTGATGTCGTTAGATTTGGCAAGGTCAAGATTAGCACGGGCAAGTTCTAACACCCTTGCTTTTTGCTTATCGGTCAAATCGGCAAGTTCGCCAAATTGTAGCTTATAGTCCAAATCCGCCAATGGGTTAGCATGATTTTTAAGCATAAAATGTTGGCGGTGCAAATCGGCAACGGTGCTGGTCAAAGCATTGGCTAGATTTTCGGCAACTTGTTTGACATCGCCTACTTTATCGCCCACGCCCAAAACAAAGCCTTCGCCTGCCCATGCCCCCAATTCACGCATGACACGGCTTGGCGAGCGGATATCTAGCAGTCTGCGTACACCATCTGGGATAAGCCCTGCGATTTGGCTAACTTTTTCACGCACAGCTTGAAATTTGCTACCAATACCGTTAATCAATCCTTGAATTGCGTCAATCCCTGCCTGTAACAACTGACCGCCAAGATTTCTAAACGCCCCCACAATGTTGCCGACCATACTGCGGATAATACCCACCGCATTTGTCAGTCCCGTGCGAATGGCGTTTGCCACGCCTTGCATATCCCCACGCACCAAGGCTTTGATAACATTAAAGGCGGTGGTAAAGGCGTTTTTGATTAGGGCAAATCCTGCGTTAAACACGCTGGCAAATACAGTAATGCCTGCGGTAAATATGGCTTTGGCAGAATTAACCCAAGCGGATAAGTATGCTTTTATCGCCTCAAACACCACGCCGATCACCATTTTTACGGCGGTAAATTGTGCCTTAGCAACACTGCTAAAAATCTCAAATCCTGCCTTGGCAATGGGGGTAAGGCTATCAATGACGGCAGTAATGACCGACTTAACCTCACCCCATATTGCACTTACCGTGCTTACCAAACCTTGCCAAGCTGATACAATGCCGTCAGATACCCATTTGGCAGTAGCGATAACACTATCCCAAACCGTTTGGGCGACCGATACTAATGTGTTAAATATCGTACCAATGTTGGCAACCATGTCTTGTACAGGTTGGGGCATGCCACCAAGCCAAGTCATAAATGATTGCTTAATACTATCCCAAACACCCCCAAACCATGATACGACACCGCTCCAAGCGGACTGCACTGCAAGCCACGCGTTATTTGCCATTTGGGGCAAGGCTTGCCACAACTCAGTTGCTTTTGCTTTGACCGTATCCCAATTTTTATAAAGCAGTACACTCACAGCGATAAGGGTGGTTATCCCTGCGATGACCGCCGTTACAGGAAACCCAAGCATGGCTAAGGCACTGCCAAACATTTTGACAAACCCCAAAAGATTGATAACGGGGGCGACTATGACAGCCACCATCTTACCCATGGCAATTACCGAGCCGATACCACCAGTGACGGCAGTAAAGGCAAGGGCAAGTCCACCCAATACTGCTACCAGTCCCAACGCTCCTGCGGTGATGGCGGTGATGGTCGCTACCATCTGTGGATTGGCACTAGCCCACTCGGTAAAGGCTTGTAGCATGGGCGTTAAAGCCTGCATGACACTGTTAATGGTTGGCAAAAAGGCACTACCCAATGCAATCTTTACCGCTGTAATGTTGTTGTTAAATACTTGCATTTGAGCCTGACTTGTCCCTGCCATAGACTCAAATTCTTTCATCATTGACCCTGCGTATTTGGACGCATCGCCCATGTCTGTTAGCTTCTGTATGGCGACTTCTTGGTTTTGGATAAGCTGAGCAAAGACAGGTAAGGCTTCACGACCGACCAGCATGGTAGAGACTGCCGACTGTTCATGTTCAGGAATGGTCTCACTAATGAGCCGTGTAATCTCCATAAGCGTGCCAACAGCATCTTCTTTCATTTTTTTGGCGACGTTTTCGGCAGATAAGCCCAACTTTTCAAATGCCACTCGTTGGGATTTGGTTGCATTCTCCCCTGCGGTCAGTTGCAGTGAGATGTTTTTAAGACCTGTTGCCACATTGGACGGGTCTATCCCCACAATCACGGACGCTAAGGCGGCAGTTTGGTCAGCGGCGAAACCGCCAAGCTCGGCAACCGCACCCACAGCTTGGGTGATTTGCATGATTTTGGCAGCGTTATTGGGACTGGTATTACCCAGATAGTTAATTTTGTCAGCGAGTGTCTCAACTTCTGATTGCGACATATTAAACGCCACACGCATTTCCGCCATCGCTTGCCCTGCTTGCTCGGCACTGATGTCAAACGCTGTCCCCATTTTGGCGGCAGTCTCGGTAAAGCGTGCCAAATCTGCTTGGGCTATCCCTGCTTGTCCTGCACTTGCCATGATATTAGCAAGCCCTTCGGCGGTCATGGGCAATCTTTGGGACAGAGCAATGATATCTTGCTCCATCGCTTTAAAAGCTTCAGGCGTGTCAAAATCTACAACCTTCTTAACACCAGCCATGGCACTTTCAAATTTGACGGCTTCATCCACCGCTCCTTTGATGCCGTATGCCATCACACCCAATCCAACCGCTGCTGCTTGCCCTGCACTTTGCAAACCTTGCAGGGCATCACGATGCACACGGGCAAATTTGTCCATTTTTTTGTGCATTTCGCCAGTCGACTTTGAAAACTTGGCAAGTGTATCATTGACTTTAGCAAGGTTACGGTCAAAGGCGGTCGTGTTGGCTTCTAGGACGATTTGTAGTTTTGAGATGACAGACATTGATTTTTTCCAATAAAAAACCGCTCAAAAGAGCGGTTTATGATAAAAGCGGACATCAGATTAAGTTTTTTTGGTGTTCTTTATAAATTTTTCGTACTTCAATAACATAACCAATGGTAAAATGGTACAAAAACACCCCCAATATCAATAAGGGAATGCCAATTATTGGAATTAAAAAGCATAGTGCAATCACAATTCCTATAAATAAAGCAAGTAGTGCTAGCATTTTACACTCCATACAAACAAAATGTATCGTAATACCCAAATCATACCTTAAACTGGTCTAACATTCAAGAACTTTTGCGATTAAACATTGCTATCATTGCCCCCACTTCTTCTTTTGCTTTTTGGGCGTGTTGTTCTCGCTCAAAGGCTTCTTTGTCATCGTCCGTCATGGGGTTTGGGTCGATGATGAGAAAATCCTGCACCGACTTATCCTTATCCCCCGCTTGCAGATAAGCAAGCAAGGCAAAGCCCAAATCGGTGCGATAAGAGCCAATCGGGTCTATCTCATCATAAGCGACCCACTCGGCAAACTCTGCCACCGTGAGCGTGCGTTCAAGCTCGCCCACGGTCTTGCCCAGATGGGATGCCAGCTTAAATAAAAATCGGCGGTCTTTGTCACTGATTAGTTTTTTTTAATGTCGGTCAGCTTCTCATCAAAGCCGTTGACTTCACTGATGGCGGTTACTAAGGCGGTCATGTGGTTGGCACTCATCGTCCCCAACTGCTTGATGTCGCCATCAGCAAACAGACGCTTGCCGTCTTTGTCGCACACACAGTGGGCAATCATGACAAGTCCTGAGCCGACGTTATCATCAGCATCTGCTTTTTTGGCAATCTCGCCTTGGTCTGACACGGTCAGTCTTTTGATATAAATCTCGCCAATGCCATCCACGTCTTTTAACACAAGTGGCTCGCTCACACAGATGATGGCTAACAGTTGGTCTTTATTTAATACATTCATAAGTTTTCCTTAAAATTTAAAATAAAAAGCCTATCGGCAGATAGGCTTTTGGGTTAGGGCTTAGGGTTAGACAGTCAATCTTTTGGTGACTTCGCCTGTGATGGTGATTTTGCCTTTTTTACGCAGTTTTTTCTTGGTGTCTTCGGCATCGGTGGTCAGCTCGGCAATCATGCCCTTAAATTCTCGGCTCTCGCCTGTGGCTTCGACAAATTTAAGTTGCCATACCAGCTCTTTACCGCCATCAAAACTGGTTTGGATAAGTTGATGCGTCTCATCATCAGGCAATAGCACGTATTCAAATTCAAGCTCCGCTTCTTCTTTAAAGTCCACAGGGGCTTTGACGGTTCGGCGGTCATCGGTGGCAGTGATGTCGTCTAGCACCTTGGCTTCATTTGGCACACCGCAGGATGTTAAACGTTCGACTTTTTTAAATGAGCCTGACTGCCCATCGGCTGAGACAAACAGCTGATAAAAGCTGTCTTTGGTGTTTTCTGCTGACATTTTTTTGCTCCTGTCAGTTGGTTAAGGTTAAGGGTTGATTAAGTTTTATTCTGGCAAAGTTTGCCAGAATTCATATTCAATCAAGCCACGATACAGCCCGTCATCATACAGGTAGGTCGTACCGCCATAGATGGACGGGGTAATACTGTCTAATCGCTTGACCGCATCAGCAGACAAGCTGATGGTCTCATCATAATCTTTGGTATAAACATCAATCTGCACCCGCACCCATTCGTGTCCTGTAATGCCGTCAAGGGTATTATCGGGCAAGTTGGAAATGATACTGTACACGATATAAGGCGGGGGCTTTTTTTCGCTCTCTGGCACGAACAGCGGATAACACCGCCCATCGACCAGATCGGATAACAGGCTGTATATGCGTTCGCTTGCGGTCATGGGATTTCTCTTTTTTTGGGCAATAAAAAACCGCCCATCATCAGATAGGCGGTTCAAACATACAATTTGGGAGTATGACAAAATCATACCCCAAACTGGTCTAAATTTCAAGTACTTTTAAGGTCTTAGGCGACTTTGGGCAGACGCTCCAAGTCTGTCTTTTGGCGGTTGGTGCAAGGTTTTTTACGGTCAATCTCGCCCAGATACGCCCCGCACTTTCTGAGTTTGTCGCCCAGACTTTCTTGCATATCAGCGATGATGGCAAGGCGTGTCGTGATTTCACTATCATTTTCGTCATCATAATACTCCATCATCATATAGATAAGAGATAGGCATTTGTTGATGTCACTGCCTGCTTCGTCCAACAGGGCTTTTGGGGTGGCAATCGTTATCATCTTACACCTCCTTTGCATTGTCAAGCGTGCTAAGAAACGGCGGATTTTTTAGCATAGACGCAAGCCGTGCCGATGACGCATAGTTAATGGCGGTCAAGGTTTCGCCATCAATATAAGGCTCATTAATGATAAGCTGTGGAATGTCTCTGGTTCTGACAATCTGCTCATCAGGCTCTAACACCCGTGTCCATAATACGCCATCGTTATCGTATTTGCCGACATCAGCTCTGTGCATCGGTGGTAGTGGCAAAGGGGTTTGGGGATTAAACCCCCTACGCTGGGCGATGGCTTGGAGCAGTAGCCCTTGTAGGTATTCGGTGGCTTGCCCGACTTGTTCAGTTGTTAGCTCGGATAGCTTATCCACATTAAAGCGATGATGAACAAGGTTATACACTTCGCTATAATCTAGGTAGCTTGCCACACGCACAAACCATTCACAAGTTTTCACCAATCCGTTTCGCTCTTTGACGGTGGACAGGGTTGGGGTATTTACCACCATTCGCTCATTGACCGCCACGCCTTTATGCCAGTAGTCGTGTAAGGCTTGATAACATTCTTTCTTGTAAGTGATGAGTTTTTCTCTGTTGTTTTCTTTAACACGGTTTACATCTACACCAAACAGCCAGCCGTTTAAGTAGTGGATTGGTAGGCATAGCAATTCACGCATTTTACCATCTGTGGCAACTGCCTTTATCATACAGGCGGTTGAATTTAATACTTCATCACGACTAATGCGTTGGCGTTGAGCTTCCCAATCAAGTCCGATATTGTCGCAAACGGACTTCATTGCTACATAAGCGACATTGTCTTTTTGTAGGGTGATTAGGGATTGGTCGTGAAAATTCACGATTTGGATTTGATTTGACATAAAATGTCTCCTGAATTTTAGTTAGCAAACATTACCCAAATAGGGTAACGGGTCTCAACTACCGATTCAGACGGCGGGCATATTTCCCTTACGGGTGTTGTATTACGCCTCTCAACCCGTCATAAGACGAAGGTGGCTATGCGTTTTTCTGTTCAGTTATTGATATATCGCAACAACTGACAAATTTTAGGCATAAAAATAACGCTCTAACGGGGCGAGATTTGATACCGCTGAATTTTAGTAGTGAGATTATACTAACTTAGGTTACAAAAAAAAGCAAGCGTTTTTTCGCTTGCTTGGTTAAAAAGTGGGTTTAACTGTGGGGACAACACCGCAGTTGGGGTTGGGTGACTATTTACACAAAGTCTCACAGGGAATGCCATCACCATCTCTATCAAGACGAGATAGACCACAGACATTAAGATAATGCTTAGCTTCGGCACATGATGACATCTGTTTGCAAGTTCGTTTTGAACCGCATTTACCGCCACTATCTGCCAAATCTCTTTTCTCTTGTGATTGGGCGATTTGCTGTGTTTGAGTAGGGATGGACTGCTCGCCACGTTTGCCACGCCTAAAATCACTAGGATATATGGCATCAGGTTGCGACCATAAACCAAGGCTATCTCGTCTCGCCTTAGTCTCCAAGTCTATATATTCGTTATCCTTAACATACTCACGATAAGCCCACGCCATACCCAAAGCCACCATTTCTTTATTGATATTTTTGTCATCAACAAACACTTCGGCAACTGTACGCCCATACTTATCCTGTTCCTTGGTGTCAAGCTCAACGGTTTTACCAAAAATCATATCCGACAAAGCTTTTTTGGACGCACTGCCAAAATCCTGCCCCGTCTCAGGAGCATCTATTTGGTCAAACCTTATCTTAATTTGTTTTTTATCATTAGTCAGACAAGTGGCGGTGTCGCCATCACTAACCCCCACGATTTTACACGACACGTCATATTTGCTCACTGCTTTTTCGTTTTCGGCAACCACTGGGGGCGTGGTAACTATTGGTGCAGGAACAACAACAGTTTGGGCTACTGGCTCTGTTACTGGCTCTACTGTTGCCTGTGGCACTTCATCAACAGGTTTTGGCTCTATACTTTGTGGTTTTGGTGTACTTTGAACCATTTCAGGTTGTCGCTCTGGTGCTTCCGTGAACGCCACAACCAAGGAAAAGCCAACAATGTACAAGACAAAGCCCATACCAAAGGCTTTTTTGCCTGTTATTTTTAATTTATTGCGTATTCGTGGCAGACCAAGTAAGCCCGCACCGAACATCAACAGTCCACCAAAAAAGTTTAAGAGCATAAACAGCAAAGCCATCATGATGATGACAATGCCCCCAGCAGTACCTAGACTTGTCAGAAATTTTTGCATATAAACTCCCACCAAAAGAGCTTACATAATACACATTTAGCAACAAAATAGCAATACTAGCCCATGATTTTATCAATTCGCTCCCCGAGCTTTTGGGCAAAGCGGACTTCTGCATTGGCATAGCCACCATCAAATGTCGGACGAAAAATGGGACGTGGGGCTTGGTAAGCTGTGCCATATTCATTAAAAAACCAATAATACGCATCACCAAAAGTCTTGCCTGTATTTTCCGCCACATAAATGGCAATGGCTGCTCCGTCTATGTTGGCACTAACCCCTTTGGTTAGCCGTCTGCGTTTAATGGATTGGCGATACAGACCAGGGTTTTGCATCTGGTATTTGCCCGTACCACGCTTGGCACGTCGTCTGCGTTTTTTGCCATTTTTATCATAATAATAGCCAGTGCCTTGACCGCCTGACATATACCGTCGATACATGCTAGGACTAACAGGGGCTTTGGCTCTGATGGCTTGATACATCGGCGTACTAGCAAACATGAGAGAGCCATACAGCACACCGCCTGCATCTTTGTTGCCTACTTCTTCACGCAGTTGGTGTAGTTTTTTATTAAGCTCATCAAGCCCCCTAATCTGCATCGGCAACCCCTTTTAGCACTAATGTGAGATATTCACGCCCTGTGTTATTATCCGCCAATGGCTCGCCCATAATCTCATACATTCGCCCTGCGTGCTGTACTCGCATGGTGCCGTCTATGTCGGTGCGGTGGCGGATTTTGGCTCTTGCGGTGATTTGGCTGTCTGCTGCTTGCCCTGCGATAATATCCTTGACCGATAACGGGGTAATTTGCCCCCAAAGGGTTAGGGTATGTTCCCATTGCCCCACTTTGACCGCACCTGTTGCGGAGCGAGTGGTAGACTGGCGGAAAAATTTTAGGCGGTGGCGAAGTGGTGTAGCGTTCATTATTCCCCCTAGAAAGTCGGTGTGCGATACGGACTTAAAATTTGACGAACAGGAGCGGGTAAAAAGTTGCCAAATTCTTCCCCGTTCTCGCTGTTGCGGTTGTCATCAAGATAACCAACCATCAGCAATGTGGCGGTTTTTAGGCTTGGTAACATTTCATCTTTAACCTCGTCTGTGATGTAGTTTTTAACGGCATTTTCGGCAGTTTGTAAGTAAATTGCCAAAATTGTGTCATTGCTGTCATCGTCATAGCGTAAATGGTGTTTGACTTCGTCAAGGGTGGCAAAATCTGTCATTATTTACCCCCTTTATCGCCCAAAACTGCCCGAATGCGTAAACGGGGCTTGACCGCCTTTGCTGGTGTTGGTTCGGCTTTGGGTTTGGCATTGAATGGGTCTTCGCTGTTATCTCGTTTGGCAAGGGCGGATAGGCTATAATTTTGCTGTTGCATAAGCGGAGACTCGCCCCCGACAACAGGCGGTAGCCCGAGCGTTGCCCGTGCTTCGTTGGGTGACAAAATGCCAGAGTGTGTACCTTCTTTAAGGTAGAGCATTTGGCTCATACTATCCATTCGGATAAGGCTGGTTAGGTCGGCGATGATTTCTGTGCCTTTTTCTAGCCCCAAATGCTCATCAAGCAAGTTCTCAATGGCTTCAATGTAGTGTTGCAAACAGTCGCTATAATAAATCTCGTTAAGGTCAGACACCTTTTGCCCTGTGGCAACCACGCCAAGCCCAATCTTAAAAGCAGGGACATGGAACACCGAGCAGACAATTTCAGCGGTCATTTTAAGCTGTTCAAGGGCTTGGGTGTCGGCAGATGATAGACTAATCTGCTCATATTTTGCTCCATCGCCCAGCACCGCCACATCACCCCTGTTTGCCCCTGTATATTTTTGTCGCCATTGAAGTTTTAATTCATCAGCACGAGCTTGGCTAATAGCACTTGGCACAGACAAAACACCAGATGGACGGCTGTCGTTTTTAAATAAAGTCGCTTGATTGCCTTGTATCGCCAAGCCAACCCCTGCCGACACCGCACAGGCACTAATCGGCGACAAGCCAACAAGCGGGTGGTAAAGGCAGTTAAAGCGGTCGTGTATAATCTCGCTGGCTGGCACGGTGGTTTCGGACAGTCCAAAAAGTTTGTCGTGGCTGACTTGATAAAACACTTCGCCTTTGTTCGAGACAAGCACTTTGACGCGGTCGGGGTTTAGCACCCATAGGCGAAAAATATCGCCAAACAAATCCCGTTCTTTTAGGATATAAGCATTGCCCCGCAAAAGCTTGGAAGTTATCCAATTCTCGGCAAATTGTTGCCAAGTTTGGTGGGGATTTGGCTTTTTTAGTAGTCTTTGGGCGTGCGATTTGGTAGGCAAAAGTACACCATTTTGTACCGATTTTGTGTCCATTTTGAGTTTGCCAATGTCGCTTGCGATAAGCGACACACAGGCAAAGATGGCGTGAAAATTGGTTAAATCGGTGCGTTTTAGCTCGTCATTTTTTTGCCACGCCCCTGTGTAGGGTTCATTGATAATGGGTAGCCAGCCGTTACCGCCAGTCGGAGCAGGGGTAAGCGATTTTTTGCGGAATAAATCAAAAAAGCCCATTAGTTATTTTCCGTGTTGGTTTTCTTGGTCTTTTTGGGTTTGGCGGTTTCGGTGGGTGTGGCAGGTTCGGCAAGGGTAGTTTCTGCAACTTCTTGCACTTGTTCGCTCACTTCGTCAGCTTTGGGCGGTTCTTGGTCGTCTGCCGTAGGTTTGGCGGTTTCGGTTTCGGATGGTTCTTGGTTGGTGGTAGGTGGTTCGTTTTCGGGGTTTTGGTTGTCATCTAACTGCCCAAATAAGTCGTCAGCATTGCCATTGTCGCTGTTGTTTTCGTCATAAACTTCGGCAAAACCAAGCTGGATAAGGATTTTGGCTTGGGCGGTATTGATGTCTTTAACATCGCCTGTGGTGGCATTCGGGGCGGGTTTTAGGTATTTGATTTTCATTGGCTGCTCCTGTTTTTGTGTTTTGATACTAGGTACAACACCAAAACACAAAAACAGCCCTGCGATAGGACTGTTTTTTGTCTTGTTAAATGACCACTTAATCTTCGTACTTGATGGCGGTGGCTGCCATTGGACGGCGCTTTGCCCAACTAATAAAGCGTTCAGCTCGGATAGCTTCTTTGTTCTCTTGGAACAAGTGTACAAGCGTTTTATTTGGCATTGTGATGGTGGCTTCGGTGCTGTATGACACTTCAACCTGTCCTTCGTCTGCCAAATAAAATTCGCTTGGTTTGACAAGCTCCACGATATTGCCAGCACTTTCGGACTCAATGACAGGCAAGCCGTTTAGCGTTTTTTCGCCTGCTGATGCTTGTAGCCCTGTAAAGACAGGATTACCAAGCGGATTTTTCAGCTCCGCCCATTCGGACGCTCGGGTTTCACTCATAATGTAATGAGCTCCTGCCAAGGACAAATTCGCCTTGATAAAGACTTGGCGGAGCTTGGCAAGGTCGGCTGTAATTTGTGCCTCTTCGTTGCCTGTAGCATTGATGATGGTTGCCCCGTGCAATGACCCAGCAGGACGGGTGGCACTTTGGGCTTGGTCGTCAATGAAGGTCAAATCAAGCAGTAGGCGGTTAGACTCAATCAAATCATCTAAGATGCGGCGGTCGCCATTAAATTTATTAAAACGGGAGAGTTCGTCCGTCAAAACGGCAATGCCAGCAACTTTGTGGCGTTTTAATTCCACGCTGTTAAAGGTGGCATTGGTAACGGGTTTTGGGTCGCCTTCGCCCACCCACGCCGATGTCGCCCCTGTTGCCATACCTGTGATGGTAGCGTCAAAGTCGCCCGCTCGCATATATTTGGCGAGCTTATCAATGATGGTTTGGGCTCTAAGCAGCTCAATAAATTCATTGACAAGAGGGCTTGTTGGCACAAGTACGCCTGAGTTTGTGGTGTCCATCACTACCGCCGATTTTTCAAGCTCGGCAATGACAAGGGGGTGCATTCCTGCGGATTTGGCGATGTCGGCGGCACTCACAAATTCGCCTTTGCTGGCAAGTTTGCTAGATAGGGCTTTGGCACGAGCCATTTGTGCAAAGCCAATGCCTTTGGGTAAGTTGGATTCTACTTTCACGCTTTTACTCTCTTTGGGGATAGGCTCGCCCATTGCCGATGCCTGTGCTTGCTCTGGATTTTCACCGCCAATCTCGGTCGGATTTGGGGCGGTTTCTACTGATTTAATCAGTTTTTCAAGGCGTTCGGCATTCTTTTCCAACGCCTTGATCTCACCTTCGATTTGGGCAATTTGCGCCTCTTCGTCGTCATTTGGTGTGCGGTTTTCGCCCACCGCCTTAGTCATGATGTCACCCATAGACTTTTGTTTTTGGGTGATGGTTGCTTTGACTTTTGCTAATTGCTGCTTATAAGTCATAATAACGATACTCCGTTGTTTGATAAAATTAAAGCAACTGAGCCGTCTGACTGGTTGCTTTTTTGGTTTTGGTTTGTAGTTGGGGTTGGTGGTGGTACAATGGGGTTAATCGGTGGATTTGGGGTTGGTTGCAATGGCAGACACTGTTTTTGTAAATCAAAGGCGTCTTTGATTTGCTTAACGCTGGTAATGACCGCATCGGCATTGGCAGGGACGGTTACAACAGATAACTCATACCATTCCCACTCTTTGATGTGTAAACCCCACGAGCTTTCCAGATAATTATATTCTTTGATTTTAAAGCCAACCGACAAGCATTTGACAAGCCCACTTTTGATAGATTGCCACGCTTCGTCAATGCGTTCTTTTAATTTGCCATCATCAGCGATTTTGGCAATTTTGGCGACAATCTCAATGCCTTTGTCGGTAATGGTTGCCTGTATCACTTCGCCAATGGGCTGATTATGATTGTGTTGCCAAAGTAGCGGAATCGGCAGGGCAAATTTTGCCCCTGTCGGCTCTAAAATATCATCGTCCCTATCGGTGCTGGGTGTGGTGGCAATGCCTGTGATGATACGCTCATCATCGGTGTCTGTTACCGATTTGATTTGTAGGGTGGAGTAGGCTTTGGTCATTTTATTTTTTCCAATAAAAAACCGCCCATATCAGATAGGCGGTTAAAAATGAATAGATGAGAAAATAAAAAAAGCCAAATATTTACACGAAACCGCATAAAATACTTGACTTTATTTGTTGGTTAGCTTACAATATACATCAACAAGGCGTTATCGTCTTGGAGGTGGTGGCAAGATTGCTGGAACAATCAAGCCACTTGGTATTAACCAAACTGGAGAAAACAATGTTAGTTCGTTTAATCATTGTTGTTATCTTGGTACTATTAAGCACACCAGCTTACTAATACCAAGCACCTAAGGTAGCTCAGAACTACTAAGGTGGGGCGGTTGGGAAACTACCGCTCATCTCCATGGCTTTATCTTAGCATAAAACAGGAAATTGTCAAATGCCAAAAATCACAAACACCCCAAAAAGCCAAACCCAACGCACCGCCGACTCTGATGCCAAACGAGGCTTTAAGACCAAGGGCTTAAAATTGCACATTGACGACATTGCCTTGATAGAAAGTCTGTCAGAGCGTCTAAATATCCCCCAAAATCAGCTGATCATGGACGCTGTCAGGGCGTATGAAAAAGGGCTTGGCTAAAAATAAACCCCCACATCATCAGCCGACTTAGGCGGTTGTGGGTTTTGGCTCATAAGGGCAACGGCATTTAGCATGGCGATGACGGGGTCAATCTTACCGTTACCGCTTTCAGATTTGCTCATTGCCACGCCTGAGCCTGACAATTTCACTCGGGCATTGCCCACGCACCACGCCATCATTGCTTGGTTGGCGTGCGTTAGGTCGCCACTGGCGATTTTACGCTCGCACACCTTTTGATAACCGCCCAATTTCCAGCCTTGTGATACGCCTGTGATTTTACTTTCTTTGGGAATGCCGATGGATTCAAGGGCGATGACAATATCGTCCGCTCCTGCTGGGTCAAGACCAATCTTGTCAAGTTTACCACTATCAAAAATCTTTTTGGCAATGTCGGCAAATTCTGCCACATCATCGCCCACGTTTTGAACGACGACCAAATCGCCATCAGCTTCAAAATCTCGGTAACGGGGTTCGTCTTGTTTTCTACGTTCTAGGGCGATGGGGTGACACCACGCCTTGACCCACACCCACCATTGCTTAACCTCGTGGCGAATACCGCCGTCATCGGTGTAGATGTATTTTGGCGTGGGTAAGCGTCCCACTACCGCACAGCCCAAAAGGTCATCAAGACCGCCACCGTCTCCGCCCATGGTGATGACCTCACTTTTTTCAATGAGCTCATCAAGCGTAAATGTCCGTCCTGCCTTTTCCCAAAATTCTGCTCCTGCCCAACGGTTCGCTCTAAGCGATATGCCAATTTCTACATTTAAGTGCTTGGCAAGGGCGGTTTGTAGGCTGTTTTTGTCGTGGCTTTCTTTGGCTCGGTTGATGGTATCAAGTAAGTACTCCAAATCCACACTTGCCCCAAGATTGGGGTTGGTGATGTACCAATTTTCAGGCTGGATATACTCGCCAGACTCAATGTATGACTTCGGAAACTCGTACAACACAGGCAAAAATCTTGGGTCGTCAATCTTGCCGTCTCGTACGCCCCTTGCGTAGTCTAATTTTTCTTTGAAAACGCCTGCGGGCGGCTCGTCCGACATGGTAGACAGATAAATCACAAAGCCCTCTGGTCGGCTTGCCAGCCCCCCTTTGGCTTCTTGGAGCATAGCCGACGCCCCAGAGCGTTTGCCAAAAACCCACAGCTCATCAATCAGCACATAAGTCGCTTTCACACCTGCCAAAGAGTCGGACTCTGCTGCGATGACCTTTAAAGTGGCCTGCGTAGAGCGGTGCGTGATGGTCTTGGTATGAGCCGACACATTAAAAATGGCGGACAGTTCTTTGTCCACCCTTATCATGTCTCGCATGGGGTCAAAGGAGTTGTTGGCAACTTCCTTTGTCGGTGCGACAATCACCAGCTCACAGCTTTGGCGTTCATTGAGAATTAAAGCGGTTAGCATAATGCCAGCCGCCAGCGTGGATTTGGTGTTTTTCTTTGAGATAAGCAAGAAAAACTCCTTAATCAGTCGTTTTTTGACAGCAGGGTCATACGCCCCAAAGATGACTGATACAAAGTCATAGACCCAATCACGGGTTACATCACCGATTTTGGGGCAACCAATCACATCAACCAACGCCAACTCTTTGAACACACGCAACGCAATGTCGCTCGGTGCTTTAAAGAGTGGTGGGCAAGGGATAAGGGATTCGCCCTTTATAATCCGCTCTTCCCAGTCAGGTAGAGCAGTCGTCCAAGTGGGGCTGGTATTGGTACTGGCTAACATAACTTGATAAATATAAATAAAACGCCCCAGCCGTCTTTTGGACAAAATGGGTTAAAAGCTCTTTTTTCTGCAAATCTTGATGACTTGCCACTTCCAAGATTCTAATTTTTGCCTTGTCGGTCAATTTTTCATCATTTAAAAAAGCGCGGCGGGCGTACCATAGCGACTTTTGCAAATCAGTCAATTTATCACCCTTTAACCCTGCTCGGTGCAGGTATTTGTAGCAATTTCCCAAGCAAAACGGCAACAGCTCGGCAATTTCAATACACTCAATCCCGCTCGGGCAACTGGTGTAATGCGGTGGGTGGTTAATCATATCCACGCTGTCGGTTTTGGTTTTGTCCGTCATTTTTCTTACTCCCATAAAAAAACCGCCTTATTTGGCGGTCTATAAATGATGATTTGCTTAATTTTTCAGCCCACTGTATTGCATTTCCATCTGCCGAGACAAGGTGGCATAGGGGCTGTTCTCGCTCTTTTGTCGTGCGACATCAATGGCATCCTCTTTTTTGCCTGTCTGAGCCAGTTTCTGCTCAGTGTATGGCAAAAGAGCGATGGCGGCGTTAATGCGTTCTTTTGGTGTGTACAAGCCATCAACATTATTAAACACCGAAGTCAAAAACTCCAAGGGCGACTGGGGCGTGGTCGGTGCTTGTCGTACCTGATCCGTCTCGGTCGGTATGGCTGACGCATTCTGATAACCAATGTCAGTCGTGGCGGTGGCAGAGTTTTCGGTTGGTGTGGTTAGTTCGGTATTGACCGTCCGCACCTGATGAATGAATGCTTGCACATTCTCACGCTTTGCCATATCTGCGACAAATTTACGAGCCGCTTCATGATTTTTACAGCCAGCTTCAAGGGCGGCTGTGTGTAAGTCCATACCACTCGCCACAAGACGAGCGTATCGTTCCTGCTTTGCGGTGATAGCCATTTTTTTAACCTTTCTATATTCTTTATAATGTAATTTTATGTAACTTTTGTTACTGTGTTCATCAGCGGAGAAACGGAGATTTTCCCCCAAATCAATTTTTTTTTATACACGAGAGGGGGCGTGGTGTCCGTGAAATCAGCTTAAAATTGTTGCACTCCCCCCGCCTGGCTTTCGGTCTGGGTTTTTTGTTTGTGGCAGGTGTAGCAAAGGATTTGTAGGTTTGCCTTGTCGTCTGTGCCGCCTTGGGCGACATTCACAATGTGGTCTAGCTCAAGCCGTCCGCCAACCCGACCACAGCACTGGCAAGTGTAGTTATCCCGAGCCAAAATCTCATCACGAAGTCGTCGCCATGCTCGACCGCCACGACCTTTGCCCCAGTTTTTCTTTGGGGTGTGGGTGGCGGTTGGTTTTAAGCGGGGTTGTAAGGTGCTTAGTTTTACCATAATTTTGCCAACAAAAAACGCCAACAGCGTGAGCCGTTAGCGTTAGTTACAATTATTGATTATGGCAAAATGATAGCAAAAAGTGTGCAATCTGTCAATAGCCCAGTTTTAAGTTTATTCCAAGCTGTTCACGAACCTTACCAGCGACAACTTTGGCAATACCTGTGATATTGCCAATGATGTTATCAATAGCTTCACCTGCATTTAAGTTATAGTATTGACGGCGACTAATTCCCATACAACAAGCCCTCTCTTTTGCACAAAAAGTAGAGCGACTAAGATTTTTTTGAGGGTAGCTTATCTCTATCAGGGCGGTATTGATGATGGACTGATGATGTTTGGCAGGTATCTTTGTCAGATGTTCGGCAAACTCTACCGCCAATGATGATAGCAGAAAATCACGACTGGCTTGGTCGTGGTAATAGTAGTAACGATAACAAGCGTCAGCAAATCGGCTGACCCCTGCAAAAGACTCGGCAACAGCGACAAGCTGGTCTTTGGGTATGCGATGTTTTGTCATGGTTAGTCCTTGGTGTGATGACGTGTAATTATTAAATGGTGTGCAGGGTTTTGTCAAATATTGCAGACCATGCACAGTACTATACACAACTTTGGCTCTAAAAAAGCATTGATTTTAAAGGATAAATTATAATCTGTGCAGGGTGTGCATAGTGTGCAGGGTTGTTTTTGTTTTTGGGATAATTTTTTAAAATTAAATTTTTGTCATTATATCGGCAATAAAAACCCCTGCGACAATGCACAGGGTTGGGGCAATGCTAGATGTGGTAAGGCTTACAAGGTGTGCAGGGTTTGTTTTAGACCCTGCACAGACCCTGCATACTATGAACTAGATAAAAGGGTTGGTGTCTTCGTAAGATGAGCGGTTGTTGGTGTTTGATGATGGGTGTGGGTTTTGGGCTTGGATTATAGCACCTTTAAAGCGAGATATGCAAAGACCAAATGTATTTTGGTCGGGCTTTTTACTCATGTCCAAGCCGATGATAAACGCCATGCTTTGTCCGCTTTTGGGGATAAAGCTGTCGCCATTTTGCAGGCTGTATTGATAGCGGATGCGTTCTTTATGTTCACGCAAGCCGACAAACGTCAAAAATTTAGTGCTAGATGTGCCACGCTCGCCATTTTTCTTACACCATATCGTGTAGTATTCGTACAGGTCGGCAGTTAGGCAGGTCATGTATGGCACGTCCAATTCGTCATTTTTCCAATAAGTATAAAACCGCTCCCAGCTTGCCATACTGATTTGTTGTAGGCGGGTTTTTGCAGACGTGGTAATGGCGGTGCTGTGAGCGTTTTGGGTGCCGACATTTTTTAGCAGTAGATAAGTATAAAACGCTCGTATCATCTGCTCATCACTGCCGTCCAATGCTTGCGATACAGCAAGGCGTAAATGCTCAGGTATGACCGCTTCGGGGTATAGCACCACATGACGGCGGTCGTTCTCATCTAATGATAAGGGCTGCATGTCATTGGATAAAAAGACAGTGTTAACAAAGTTGTCCTGCGTCCAGCCACTGACGAACTTTTTATTAATGTACACGGTGTCGCCTGTGATGAGCTGTTTTACCATGCCCATTTGTGAATAACGCTCTTTGCCCTGCAAAATCTCTTCAAAGACCGAAAACAGTTTGCCTTCTATCCAGTCATTGTACTGACTGTCTAATTGCCCCTGTCCTAGCGTCAGCTTGTAGTCGCCATAAATCCGTCTCATGATACGGTCAAAAAACAGTGATTTACCTGCCCCTTGGATGTGTCCATGCACGATGAGTGCCGTGTCCATTTTGGTGCCGAGATTTTGCAGGGGGATGGCAAGCCAGTTTAGCACCCAGTCAAGGGCGTGTGTGTCTTTGCCACAAAAGCATTTGACCAGCTCAATGATGGGCGAACACATGCCAAGCAACAAATACTCATTGAATTGGTCGTCATCAATGCCTAGCTCATGAGCGGTCAAAGGCTGTATCGCTAGGTCTTTGAACGTGTTGATGTAGTTTTCGCCGATGGCGACACGGCGTTTGGTGGGGTCAAACCAAATATTATGCGATTCTACTTTTTGGCGTTTTTCGGATTTGTTCCAGATGTCGAACTCATTGGGGTATTCTAGGCGAAGTGTCTCTATCGGCTGGCGTTTGCCTGTCTTAAAATTAAACACTTCTTTGGTGCCTTGGATGTACCAGTACTGCTCAAAGATGTCTTTGTACTCTTTGGCGGTTACTTCGGCTTGTTCGGTGCGGACGATTTTGCGGTCTATCGTCTTTTGCTTACCGCTAAACAGCCACGCATTGGCAAGCTCTTTACCAACCATGCCGATAAAATGGGTCTTGGTCATCTCTATGGCGTTGGTAATGTCATAGATTTTGTTGGTGATTTTGCCAATGTCTTTGATTTGGGCGAAATTATCCAACAAATAATCAAGCGTGTAAGTTGGATTGTCGTCCGCCACTTTTTTAGGGCGTGGGTGATTTAGGGCGTGGGTGATTTGAGCTTTGACAACATCAAGCCCAAAATGGGCGTGTAGGTCGTTGTAGTCGGTCAAGTCGCCTGTGAGTGTACGCTCATCACCGCCAAAATCAGGGCTGATGACTTCGCCCCCTGTGAGCGTGGCGGATTCGTTCCCTGCGATTAGTCCTGTGTTTTTGCCTGTTTTTTGTTCGGTCGCCCTGTCGTCATCGGCACAAAAAATCAAGCGATGATTCGGATAGAGCGTGCGGATGATGGATGAGCATTTGACCATGTTGCCAGCGTCAAAGGTGATGATGGTGGCGTGATGACCGCCCACGCTCTCATAGATACTAGCCCCTGTGGCGTAGCCTTCGGCGATAAAAATCACGTCCGAGCGAGCCGTATCGCCAAGCGTGAAAAACGCACCGCCCACGAGTCCGTCTTTGATAAACAGCTTTTTACCGTCTGCACTGATAGACTGGATATTGCACAACGTGATGTTGCCCGTGTTGGTGTTGTGATAATATAGCGGGATCAGCAGGTTGCCCTTGTCGTCCACTTTGAGTCCGTGCGAGCGTACGCCCTTTTTGGTCAGATAGGGGTGGTCGGTGGCAGGAGTGGCATTGCCAAAGCGAGATTGGGCGGTCTTGGCAACTGCTTGGCGAGCCTGTTTTTTGGCTTGTTTTTCGGCAGACTCTCGCTCGGCTTGGGCTTTTGCCCATGCTTGGCGGTCAGCTTCGCTGATTTCTTTACCGCCGTCAATGCCTAAGATGTCAGCGATAAGGGCGTGGGTGTCGTAGGCGTCATTTCGGGTGTAATCACGGACAAGTGTGTAGCCGTTGCCCGCTCCGCACTGGTTGCAAATCCATGAGCCTGTGCCGTTTTTATCGTCACAGCGAAAACGGTCTGAACCGCCACATAAAGGACAAGATTGGTGTTTTTTACCATTGCCTTTGAGCTTGATGCCCACGGCAGGAAAGATACGGCTGACATAGTAGCCGTTTGCTTGGTCTTGGATATAGTCAAAATTTAGGGGTGGGCGTTTGTTTTCCCCTTGTATTTTTGTATCAGTTGTCATATAATAAAACTCGCTTGCTTGTAAGCACTTCTAAGCCCATTGGTTGCCCCCAATGGGCTTTTGCTTTTGTTTATTTAACACTTTTTCTAATGTAATCCCAGTTAATGTCTGGGCGTAACTGCTCGGCAGTGATTTGCCCTTGGGTTGCTTGTTCAATGTCCAAACATCTGTCTTTGGGTGGGCAAGTCTTATCCCATTTACTGACCGCCCATGGCGTAATACCAATGGCACGAGCTAGGGCAGACGTACTACCCAAAATAGATATGGCACGCTCTAACGGGGTTTTTTCCATATTTAATACCTAAAAACTACTTAAAGTAGTAGAATTATACTACTAAAAATAGTGATGAATCAAGCGTTAATTTCATGTAAAATAGTTTTATTTTTCTACTAAGGGTAGTAAATCATGAGCGAACCTGCAAAATATCAAGACTTTGGCGAGCGTGTTGAGCAGTTGATGAAACAAAAACACGCCAAACTGGACGATGTGGCAAAAGCTACGGGTATCAGCTATGAGATGATAAGACGATACAAAGACGGTATCGCTAAGCCCAGAGAAAAAGGTATGCAGAAATTGGCGGACTATTTTGGGGTATCAATCGCTTATATGGGCTTTGGCAATGAAGGTTTTCAGAGTAATGGTTTTGTGGACGGCGTGGCGAAAAAAGTGCGTGAAATACCTGTACTAACATGGGTGCAAGCAGGGATTTTTAATGAGACGGGCGAGCTAGAATATAACTACACTGAGCCTGCTTATGATGATGACTATCCTGATGACGTGTATTGGGTAAGAATCAAAGGCGATAGCATGGAGCCAAGATTTTTCCAAGGTGATTTGCTACTTATTGACCCCAACCGTCAGGCCAAAGGTGGGGACTTTGTCATCGCCCGTGAAGAATTTGAGTCTAACTCTATCACTTTCAAAAAACTGCGTAGCTGTTTTGACGAGACCACAGGTAAGGACTATTACCAGCTTGTCCCCTTGAACAAAGATTATGCCATTGTTGATAGTCGCTTTAAAAACTTTGTCATCCAAGGCGTGGTCATTGAGAAAAAAGAAGTTTTGATTTAAGGATTATCTATGAAAAATTTTGTTGTTATTGATGTGGAAACAGCTAATGCCAATCTAAGCTCCATCTGCCAAATTGGTATCGCTGTCTTTGACGGAGAGACATTGATTGATGAATATGTCAGCTTGGTCAATCCACAGACCTACTTTGATGTCATGAATGTCAGCATACATGGCATTGACGAAGCGGACGTACAGCACGCACCGACCATCTCTGAGATTGAGCCAATCATTCGTCAATACTTCGCACAGGGCGTGGTCTGCTCATACGGCTCTTTTGACCGCACCGCCCTTGATAGAGCGATTGGCAATATCCCCAATGTGTGGCTGGACATCATCAAAGTTGTCCGCCGTACATGGAATGAGTTTGCATGGGCTGGCTATGGACTGGCAAGTATAAGTGACTATTTAAACATTGAGCTAAATAATCATCATGATGCCCTAAGTGATGCCAAAGTAGCGGGACAAGTGTTAATTTGTGCCATGCGTGAAACACGTTTTGACTTGGACGGCATTATTAAACGTGCTAACAAAACACTGACCTTAAATTATGAAAATAGTCGCACTAAACTAAAAGGCAATCCAGACGGAGAATACTACGGAGAAACCTTGGTATTCACAGGGGTGTTATCCATTCCAAGGAGTGAAGCGACCGCCCTTGCTAACGCCAAAGGGTTTGACGTGTCGCCCAGTGTCAATAGTAAAACCAATTATCTGGTCAAAGGACTGGCAGAACCCGAAAAACTAAATGGTAAAGACATGAGCACCAAAGAAAGCAAAGCCCTAACGCTCATCAAGAAAGGTCAAGACATCATCTTTTTAAGCGAAGAAGATTTTTTCAACCTGATAAAATAATCCCCTAAGTACCTAGACCGCCCCAATGTGGGCGGTTTTTTGTCGCCTTTAATAAATTTTTACTATAAAAAATAGGAAAAATAATACTATTAAAATCAGTATTTTATGAATTATTTCTACTTTTAGTAGTTTTAAAGGATTGATTTATGCTACTTAAAGTAGTATTATTTTCACACCGAATTTGAGTAGGAGTGAATTTATGAACTCAATCAATAAATCAGACCTGGTGTTACAGCTATTATCTATCATCCTGCTTGCCCTTACTTTGCATTCATGCGTAGTAGGCTTGGAAAAGCAAGCCGAAGCCGACTACCAAAAATGCCTGTCATGGCAGGCAGACGGTTATAACGTGAGATGTGGGGGCAGACCATGACACAAGATAACAAGCATGACAACGGGGCAAATCTCATCATTGACGCTCTACTGGCTCGCATGAGTGAGCTTGACCGTTTTAGCGATGATGAGCGTGTCATCGCAGGTAGGGAGCTGTTGCCACTAGATGTCGTGGTTAATGATACAGGCGGGTTTGGTTTTGTCATCGAAGCAGCAGAATATGGCTATGACGACAATGGCAACAAGCGTTGGAGTGTGGATTTTGCAGGTGGCGTGCTTATGTTGGTGTATAGTGGCAAGAACGAGGCGGTGCGAACCATCTACGAGACCGAAGAGGCTGCTGCAAGAGCGTATCTCGCCAAGCACTTGGGAGATAAAAAATGGTTTTGACTCCTGCAAAAATCCGCCGTGAGCTTGCCAAAATCAGCTTTACTACCGCCCATGCCAAGATTTATAAAACCAATGCCATCGCTCATCTTTTGACTTATGAAAAAAGCGTGGCAAGTCAAGGTGTGATTGATTTGTCAGCGTTATTTGTGGTGTATTGTCATCTATCGTGGCTGTCTAACCATGTGCGTGAGATTAACGATAAGCAAGTGTTACCAAGTGAGCGGTTGTTTATCGTTAATGCACTGGGCTATGTATCTAGCACCTACAACACCCAAAGGAGCGTGTGATGAAAAGCTATATCCCCAATGAAGCAATACTGCACAAAAAGCGTGGCGAGCGTTGGGTGTTTGGGACATTATGCTATCAGACATCGCACCTGCTGTACCAACACCCACAGGGCATGACCCTAGCGAGTGTGCAACGGGTCATCGGACTGTCTGCCAAAACCGCCAAAGCCGTACTGAGTGCGGTGGCGGTGGAAAAAGACGGTAAATTTTATCAAAATAATCAACGTAACCAACCACTCGGAGGATAAAGATGAGTGAATTTAAAGCAACCGACACCTGTGAATTTATCACAGATTTAACCGCTGGTGCCTTTGCCGAACAAATCGGTGTTGCCATCAGCGATGTATGCAGTCAAGTGGTCGCCACGGGCAAAAAAGGTCAAATCAAACTGACCTTTGATGTCAGTCCCATTGGCGAGAAAGGTATGGGGCAAATCCAAGTCAAGCATAAGCTCGACTACACCGCCCCTGAGACCTTTGGCACACGCAAAGAAGACTATGCCCGTGAAACGTCCATGTATTGTCACACGGACGGCAGGGTAAGTCTATTTTATGAAAATCAACTTTTCGGTCAAGAAGCATAGGAGCTTATTATGACAAACATTTTTGAAAATCACGAGTCTGACTTAGCAGTCATTGCCGACTTAACACGTCCAGACATCCTTAAATTTGGCGACAATGGCATTGCTTATAACGGTAACGTTAAGCTTGGTACGATTGATAATTTTTTGAACGCTCGCACTCGTAAGCGTGGCACATTTAGCACTGATGATTTGGATTCATTCGGTGAATTTGTTGAAGTGCATGGCACGGCAGCAAATACTGAGATTTTTATTGACAAATCAGCGATGGAAGCGATGGCGGTGCTGAACTTTGGCGATGACAATTATCCGATGGGGCATTGTGATTTTTGTGCGGCACTGACCGCCAAGCCGACCAAGGTGTATAAAAAAATCACTGGTTTGCATAATTATGGGCGTGTCAGCCAAAAAGACTTTGCGGTGTTCTTAGAAGATTGGGGTGGTCAGTTTGTTGCTTTGGACGAAAATGGCGAAGAGATCCCGATGAAAAAAGCCATCGCTGTTATCCGAGACATGAAAATTGACGAGCTTGCCGAAAGCACGAGCCAAGTCGGTAATTTTAGAGAGTCTCGCTCACGGCTTGAAACGGTGGCGGTCAAATCGCAAGCAGGGCTGTTGCCAGCGTATTTTGAAATCAAAAACACGCTGTATGAGACCCTAAGCGAGCCAAAAACCGTACGGCTTAGATTGTCTATCAACACCGCCAATGGCAAGCCTGAATTTACGCTGTCCATCGTAGGTTATGAGCTTTTGACCGAAGAGTTGGCGAATGACTTTTTGCAAGCGGTCAAAGATAAGCTGGATTCTGAATTTTGCTTGTTCTTTGGTAAATTTCAAGGTTGATTTTGGAAAAGCATACAGCCACGAGGTTTGTGGCTGTATTTGGGGTGTGAAATGATTAAATTGCTGGCAATAGCTGCCAATCTTGCAGACAGTTTGCATTATTTGAGTGGCGTGCGTTTTGATGTGTTGGGTATTGACAATAACCAAAATTACCAAAAAGCGTTGGAGCTGGGTCAAAAAGCCCATACTGATTTGTTAAGGGTCATTGATGACAATGATGGCTGGATTAGTATTAACGCAAAATTACCACCACGCCCTGATGAATATCTGGTTTATTATGGCGACCGAAAACAAAGGCAACGCCAAACGGTATATCTTCCAATTCATCAATTTGACGATAAAGAATATTTGCAAGCGGTTGGCATTACACATTGGGCGTACTTGATGGCAAATCCAAATGAATTTACCGATGATGATATGCCATTTTAATATTGTAAAAATGAATATTTAACCGATGGAGTATAAACGATGATGAACTCAATCACATGGCTCACGCAAAAAGACATGGCGAAACGACTGGGCGTGTGCGTCAATACTTTTAAGACTTACTACCGACCCAAATACCCACCCAATGCCCAGCGTGGCAATAAGGTATATTGGACATTGGAAAACGCTAAGCGTATCGAGCAAGAAATTAACGGCACGACCGTATCATAACCATCTAATCCAAGGGGCAAAACGCCCCTATTTTTATGCCTGCCAACCTGCCACAATGTCCGCCCACCAGCTCATGAGTGCCACTCGTTCGTCCCAGTATTCAGCACGGTTATAAACATGACGGACATCTTTTTTGGTGTGAGCAAGCTGTCTTTCAATCACATCAGCACGCCAAAGTCCACTGTCATTTGCCACGGTAGAAAACAGCGAACGAAAGCCGTGCGTGGTCATGCGACCGCCAAAGCCTGCTCGCTTAATAACCGCCAACACACTTTCAATCGGCATGGACTTGGCAGGGTTGCTGTGATGTTTAAAAACAAAGCCGTCATCAATGCGTGAGCCGTGCAATTCCTTTAATATCTTTAAGGGCTGACTGGCAAGTGGGACGGCGTGTTCAAGCCGTGTTTTCATGCGATAGGCAGGGATAATCCACACGCCCTTATCCAAATCAAATTCGTCCCATGTTGCCTTACAAAGCTCACTAGGTCGCACCGCCAGATAATTTGCCAGCGACAAAGCAACAGGAGCAAGTCCGATGGTGGGTGTTTTTCTGATGGTTTGCCAAAAATCAGTCATCTCATCGGCGGACAATGTTGCCATATTTTGCACGGTGTGGGTGGGTATGATGTTATCAACCAGCGTGCAGGGGTTATTTTGGGCGTATTCGTGGGCGATGGCGTAGTTAAATACTTGAGACAGTAGGCGTAATGAGCGTTTGGCAGTCTCGTATGTGCCTTGTGCAACCATTTGGCTCACTGCCTTGGATACCATCGCACGGCTGACATCTGCCACTGCCATATCTCTAAAATCATTGGTGATGTAGGTCAGACGATAGATGACGGTGTATTTGTACTTCTCACTTGTCCATTGCTTGCTGTACAGCTCCACCCATTCATGAATGAGTTCGCTGACTGTGATGGGCGTTAGTCCTGCATTGTCTTTGATTTTGGTGGCAAGCTCTCTGGCTTGTTTTAGGCTGACAGCTGGGTATTCGCCCAGTTTTTTGCGTTTTCGTTTGCCAAGGGCAGTGTATTCTAACACCCAAGACTTACGACCTGTTGGCATGACATCAATGGATAAGCCTTCGCCTGCTGATAGCGAGTAGCGTTTTTCGGTGGGTTTTAGCCCTTTGATTTTGTTATCGGTAAGCATTGGTGTGTGTATCTCGTGTGTGGCTGTGTGTCGCCGTGTGTGTAAAATCGTTTGATGTTCGTTGATTTACTATGATACACGATGACTTTATGAGATACAACAAGATAATAAAAAAGCCTTGATTTACAAGGCTTTTTTGATGGTTTATGACACTTAAAAATACTTGATGATTTTTAGTGATTTTGATAGGTGGTGGAGATGGCGGGAGTTGAACCCGCGTCCGCCAGCACTACGCCCATGACTCTACACGCTTAGAGTCTGTCTTTGGCTTTAATCCGCACCGACCCGACAGTCAGGGTGGATTGGACGATTTGCTAAGAGTTCGCACCTGTCATCGCAACGCTAACAGATGCTATCCTTTGTGCGTTCGCATCGGGGTGAGCAACCAGACCAAAGGCAATCTGTGCCGACCCAAGTAGCCCTTAGGCTGCTAGTGCGTAAGTTTCGTCGTTTGCGACTATTTTAAATGTATGTTGATTGACAAGAGGCATACGCTCTTGACGTGCATCATTAGGTTTCATTACCAGCGTCGAAGCCAGAACATCCCCAATGGCTTGATTATAACAAAAATCATCATTCAAATCAAGGGTTATACATGACCTAGCTTGATTTCTTAGCTGTCTGTGCCGACTCGCCACCAGTATTTTCAAACCATTTTTGCTCTAATGCTTGAAACTCGCCAGAGGCTTTCATGTCTGCCAGCCCCTGATTGAACATCTCAATCACTTGCGTCTTGCCCTTGGGTGCCACCGCGACCGCATATGAACCCTTGTCATTTGCATCGCCATGTTCTAACAGTTTGGTCTTATACTCAGGATGTGCATTGGCAATGTGTTGAACGATTTGCTTGTCGCTAATAATGGCATCCACTTTACCATTTGCCAAATCCTGAAAGCTCAAAAACACCTTGTCCTGAGCCACCACTTGGTCAATGCCATTATCACGGGCAAAGTTTTCAAATACCGTTTCTTTTTGCACACCTAATTTTAGTGACTTTAAATCTGCCACAGAATCAATATCTGCTTTACCATCCAAGGATAAAATACCCGCAGGTAAATACACATAAGGATTGCTGAGCAGATACTTACCTTCACGTTCAGGCGTATAAGAGATGGATGAGATGGCAAGGTCGCTCGTCCCTTGCTCTACTGACTTAAACATCTCCTGCCATGGCAAGATATTAAATTTAACCTCATAGCCATTCTTTTTAGCAATCTGCTGAACCAATTCTACATCAAAACCAATGGGATTACCCTTACCGTCAATATAAGCAAAAGGCGACATACCACTGTTTACCGCCACTTTGAGTGTTTTGGCATTATCAGGATTGGCATTTTGTTTTGCCCCTGTATTTGTTGTCGGTTCTTTATCGCCACAGGCTGACAAAAGCCCTGCACCACATATTACACCAATCACGGCAAATCGACTTAAAAACGAAGTATATTTCATAATAGCCCCTAACTATTTGTTATGTTTTATATTTAAAGTTTAAACAATATTAAGTACATATATTAACAATAATCATACTCAATATCGGCGTGCATTGTATAAAATACAATTAAAATTAGCAATAAATAATTAAATACATTTGTTATATATAAACATTGATAAACTATTTTATTAATATCATATTGATTTTAAAATAATTTTTATAAATAAAGAACACTTATAGCAATCTTAAATTCATTAATCAATAAAAATACAAAACCATTTTATTTTTATAAAAATTACTTTAAATGATTAATACATTTGTAATAAACAATCATGCATCAATAAACAAATATTCATTTATTTAAATACACTTACAAATAATTAACAATAAATAAAAAATCATTATACATCCTGCAAAACTACCCAATCC
>NZ_MXAP01000062.1 GCF_002027555.1 Moraxella equi | reverse complement strand
TAAGGGATACAGTTGCTACACACACCAAAAGGAACTTAATAATGCAAACCCCAATCCCCGCCACTTATATGCGTGGCGGTACTTCAAAAGGCACTTTTTTAATTTGGCGGATTTACCCAAGCCTTGCCAAGTAGCAGGGCAGGCACGAGACGCATTTTTGCTCCGAGTGGTTGGCAGTCCAGACCCCTACTGCAAGCAAATTGACGGGCTAGGGGGCGGCTCATCAAGCACTTCCAAAGTGGCGATTATCTCACCAGCAACGGATGGCACACACGATGTCAATTATCTGTTTGGGCAGGTAGCGATTGATAAGGCGATGATTGACTGGTCAGGCAACTGTGGCAATTTGACAGGGGCGGTGGGCAGTTTTGCGATTTTTAATGGATTGATTTCTAAGGATAAAATCCCAGAAAACGGCATTTGCACCGTCAAAATTTATCAGCAAAATATCGGTAAAACCATTATTGCTTATGTACCCATCAAGGACGGAGCGGTGGTAGAAACGGGCGATTTTGAGCTGGACGGCGTAACTTTCCCTGCCAGCGAGATTAAAATTGAATTTATTGACCCTGTGGACGACACGGGCGAGATGTTCCCCACAGGTAATTTGACTGATACGCTTGTCGTGCCTGATGTGGGCGACTTTACCGTAACGATGATTAACGCAGGCATTCCCACGATATTTTTGTACGCTCACGAGCTTGGGCTTTCAGGCACAGAAAAGCAAGCCGACATTAACACGAATGGCGAAATTCTCGCCAAATTAGAAAAAATCCGTGCTTACGGTGCGGTCAAAATGGGCTTAATTGATGATGTGAGTGAGGCGGTCAGCCGTCAGCACACGCCCAAAATCGCTTGGGTTGCACCGCCTACCGACTATGTCGCATCCAGTGGCAAAACCGTCAAAGCTGATGACATTGACCTACTTGTGTGGGCGATGAGTATGGGGCAACTGCACCACGCAATGATGGGGACGGCAAGCGTGGCGATTGGCACGGCAGGGACGATTGTTGGGACGATTGTCAATGAAGTGGCGGGCGGACAAGCCTTATCGGAAGTGTGTTTTGGACACCCGTCAGGGACACTCACGGTGGGTGGACAGTCTGAATGCGTAAATGGCAAATGGGTGGCTCGTAAAGTATCTATGAGTCGTTCGGCAAGACGGCTGATGGTGGGGAGTGTGTTTGTGCCTGCTGATTGTTTTTGATAGATTAAAATGCATATAAATGAAGTCAGCCTAAACCCCCAAAGCAAAAAAACTTTGGGGTTTGTGTTTTAAACACTTGTCGTTATTTTTAGCAAAACCCATGAAAATTTGCTATAATAATGCATTTTTATCATCAGTCTAGTACCGTGATTTTACGCCGATACATGATACGCCAAGTTGCCACGACCACCGCCCTTGTACTGGGGTTTTTGGTGGTCATGCTTTTGGGTGGTCGCTTGATACGTTATTTTGGCATGGCTGCCGAAGGGGGGCTGGATGTCGGGGTGCTGTGGACACTCATCGGCTATAATTTGCCTTATTTTTTGGAATTGATTTTTCCTTTGTCCTTTTTTATTGGGCTTATGCTGGTATTTGGGCGACTCTATGCCGACCATGAGATGGCGGTACTAAACGCAGGTGGGATAAGTCGTGGCATGGTATCAAGATGGCTGATACCGCTTGTGCTTGTGGTGTTTGTGGTGCAGGGTTTTATTACGCTCGTTGGTAAGCCGTGGGGGGTGGGGCGTGCCACCAACATTTGGCAAGAACAATCAGTGGTGGAGATTTTTGATTTAATTCGCACCAAAGAGTTCATCAGCAGTGGCGACTATCATCTGTATGTGGGTGAAGTGGGCGATGAGCGTGAATTTTTAAAAGATGTCATCGTCATTCAGATGAATGATGGCAAGCAAGCAGAGCATACCAACACACCGACCACGCAGACCGCCATAGAGCAGGGCGACCCGCTACACGCTGACAACCTAGACACGAGCAAAATCCCAAGCCAGCTACTATCTGACAAAGACACCATTATCCTAGCCAAATCCGCAACCCAAGTGCCAACCGCCTCGCATGATGGTTCGGTGGTGCTTGACTTGCACGAAGGTCGGCGGTATGAAGTGGATACCGCCAGTCGTCAGTACAGCCAAGTGGGCTTTGGGCGATATCGCATTCATCTGACGGGCAAAAGCGAGAGTCAAGGACGCCCGATGAAGATAGAAGGCATTGCCACAGGTGAGCTTTTGAGTGTGCGTGGGGTGCAAGGCGAGATAACCCTAAAAAACAGCACGTTTAGCCCACAGCAGGTGCGTGCCGAGCTCGGTTATCGTTTGTCGTTGCCGTTTTTGATGATTATCGCTGTGCTGCTTGCCACACCGCTTGCGACCGTGCGACCCCGTCAAGGCAGATGGCTCAAACTCATTCCTGCGATTTTTGTATTTGTGGCGAACGTGCTGATTTTGATTTCCCTAAAAGAGAGCATTGCCAAGGGCAAGATTGGCGTGTACATCTATCCTGTGGCATTGGTGTTGTTCATCGCTTTTGCCTTGTATCTAAATTATCATGGCCGTATCATGGCACAGCTTCGCCGAAATCGCATCAGTCGCCAAGGTCATCAGCAATCAGAGCGGGGGGTATCATGAAAGCATGGATTTTGCCCCGTTATGTCATCCGCGCGGCACTGTTTGCCATGATGGGAGCGGTGGTGGGGCTGTGGCTACTACAAATGGTGTTTGCGTATCTGTCGGAGCTTGAAAATTTGTCCGACACTTATACTTTTAAGGACGCACTTGCTTACATCATGTACCGCTCGCCTTATTTTTTGGTGCAGTTTATCCCCACGGGGGCACTCCTTGGGGCAGTGGTGGGACTGGGTTTGTTGGCAGGCAATAGTGAGCTTGTGGTCATGCGAGCGGGCGGAATCAGCGTGTATCGCATCATTGGTTATGCGATGTTACCTGCGTTTTTGTTTGTGATGATTTCGCTGGCGGTTAATCAGTTTGTTTTGCCTACCACCAATGACAAAGCCTCACAAGTTGCCAATCATTTGCCCAATAAAAAGCTATTTACGGTCAATGGCTATTGGGCGGTGAATGACACCGAGCAAGGGCAGGAGATTGTCTATATCAGCTATGCCGACTCGGATGGCAAACTGGGGGCAACCAAACGCTACTATCTGGACAAAGGGGCGAATCTCACGGGGGCGACCCGTGCAGGCAGTGGCGTGTTCCATGAGCAGGTAGGCGATGATTATCAGTGGCAACTGACTGACGTGGCACAGCTGACCGTGGGCGATACGGGCGTCTCTCGCAGTTTTGATATGCACAAGACCTTATCACTGCCCCTTGCCCCGAGTGATGTTCATCTTTTGACCAAAGAGGCCGAAGATTTGTCTTTGACCGACCTGTATGCTCATCATCAGCTCATGAGTCATCAAGGCAAACGCTCGTTACGCCATGAAGTCGCCTTTTGGCAAAAACTCTTATCGCCCTTTGCCGTGTTGTCATTGGTGCTGGTGGCGTCGTCCTTTGTGTTTGGGTCGTTGCGTTCGCAGGGCTTGGGACTTCGCATTGTCATGGCGTTATTGACAGGGCTTTTGTTTAGTTATTTGACCGATTTGACAGGGTTTGTGGCACTCGCGACAGGGTTCTCCCCGTTTTTTATGGCACTGTTGCCGATTATCATTAGTGCGGGCATGGGGGTTTATCTACTCCAAAGACGGCAATAAAATGGGGCGAATTTTTCGCCCTTTGTTATTACCATTATCACAAATCGTAAAGTATATATACCCTAAGAACTTCAAAATTACCATAAAGTTGATTTCGAGTGTAAGGTGCGTACCACGCACCATTAATAGATCTAGCCCAAAGCGGTGCGTATTACGCACCTTACAGCTTGTGGCAGTTTTTGGGTTCTGTGAGTATAACACACCATTTAGCTTTTATTTGCCTCAAAACCAATGTTGGTAATGTTGAAGTTTGATGGTATGTCTAAGAATTTACCTTGTGATTTTATTATTACTAAACTTTAATCCGCTATTAGGAAAATCAAGTTCGGTTAAGCGTTTTAATTCGCCAAAGGCACGATTTTGCTTGTCAATTCTAAGCCCATGTTCTTTGGTTTGATAAATCGAAACAACATCAGCCGAAACAAATTTACCATCTTTTTGCATGGTTACATTAATAATGGGAGCAATGCCATTTAAGCCACGCACATTAAATGCCCCATAAGTATTAAAATTACCCAAACTATATGCGATAAATCGGTCTTGATAAACTTCCACCGCTCGGGTAATATTAGGGCCATGCCCGATGACAATATCCGCCCCCATATCAATCAAACTGTGTGAGAATTTATAAACATCGCCCCGATTTTCATTTAAATACATCTCAGTCGTTTTGGGTACTCGGGTATGCTCCGCTCCCTCTGCTCCGCCATGAAAAGAGACGATGACAATATCCACTTTTTTGTCAAGTTCTTTGACATATTTTTTGGCGGTTTCTAAGTCATTGATAGAGAGCGTACCGATGTTTGGGGCAAAGGCGACCATGCCGTATTTTACGCCATTTTTGGTAAAGGTGGTGGCGGGTTTGGATAAAAGACCTGCATAATAAATACCGACATCGGCAAGCGTGGCTTTGGTGCTGTTACGTCCGATGTCGCCAAAGTCGCCTGTGTGGTTATTGGCAAGACTTAACACATTAAACCCAGCATCCTTGATGATTTTGGCGTAGCGGGTTGGCATACGAAAGGCATAGCAGGTCATGGGTTTGGACTGACCTGTCTCAGGGTCGATGGTGGGGGCATTTGGGCATTTGGTGGAATTGCCTTCATCTAATAATACGCCCTCCAAATTTCCAAAAACCACATCACCCTTTAAATAAGGTTTGACATATTTAAAACTATCACGACCATCATTAGGCGGTAAAAATCCAACATTTGGAAATGATGAACCTATCATAATATCGCCCACCGCCACGATATTAACAAATTCATCATGGGTATTTATCTCGTCATTTTCGCCATAGCTTACCCACAAATCATCATCACTAATCACCACTTCATCGCTGACAATGGTGTTATTGTCGTGTGTGGGATTATATTCAAAATCATCATTAAATTTATTGGCAAAATAACTCACGGCATTATTTTTATAAGTGCTGGCAGTATCGCCTAAGGTGGATAATTGTTGGGAGATGGCGTTTTGGGTTTCGGCACTGCATGACTGACATAAGACGCTGGCGATGATAAAAGACAATAATGATATTTTTGACATAATCATTTCCTAAAATATTAAACTGTATTGATATAAAATGGGTGTTGGTAAATTACCTGTTTATTTTAAACTTCTTGTAAATCCTACCCAAAACACACCGTCCCAAGAACCACTTCTTTATCCGCCCCTGTAACGCTTGGCAGATTGGCAGGTTGCCCCAAGATGGTCTGACGAGCCAGCCACGCAAAACACGCACTTTCCACCCAAGTAGGGCTAATGCCCACCACTTCGGTGGTATTGATTTGCCAATTTGCTAAATGCACTTGTAAGCGTTCCAGTAAATAGCCATTGTATGCCCCACCGCCACACACATATAAGTGATCGATTTGTTTGTCAAATTTACCAATCTCACACCCTGCGGTCAAGGCGGTAAATTCGCATAAGGTGGCTTGTACATCTTGGGGAGAAGTGTCAAAGTTTGTTAAAATGCTGTCCAACCAGTCCAAATTAAACTCCTCTCGCCCTGTGGATTTGGGGGCGGACTGGCTTAAAAATGGGTGTTTTAACAACTCATCTATCAAAGGCACGTCAATCTTACCGCCCCTTGCCCAGTCGCCATTTTTATCATAAGATTGCCCCAAATGGCGAGCCGTCCAACCGTCCATCAAGAGATTTGCCACACCCGTATCATAGCCGATAACCTGCTCGTCCAAATTGGCATTTAGTACCGTGATGTTGGCAATCCCACCCAAATTTAAAACGACAACACCCCAGCCAAACACCGCCCTGTGAAAGGCGGGCACTAAGGGAGCTCCTTGACCGCCCACCGCCATATCTCGTCTGCGAAAATCTGACACCACCGTAATGCCTGTCCGCTCGGCAAGAATGTTGGGGTCAAGCAGTTGCAAACTAAACCGCCATTCAGGACGGTGGCGGACGGTCTGCCCGTGTATGCCAATGGCGATGACTTCATCGGGCAAAATGCCAGCTTTTTCAAGGAGTTCCATTACCGCCTGAGCTGATAATTCGCCATAGAGCCGACTTGCCAAACCCCAAAAATCAAGCTCACTAAACTTTTCAAACTCGCCTTGTGCTAGGGCATTTGTGCCGTTTGGTGTGCAAAGGGCAGTTAGGATTTGATGGAGTTCTTTTGGGAAAGCCTTGCTGTGGGTGGCAACCAAGTCCACCTTTAAAAAACCGTCAGTATCATCAAATTGGCACAGCACCACATCAAGGGCATCAAGGCTTGTACCGCTCATCATGCCGATGTACAGTCCGTCTTGGCTGTTGTCTAACATATTGCATTGGGAGTCGTGGACGGCAAGTTTGTCTAAAAAATCATCAAAATCGGCGGTCATTGCGATTATTCCAAGATAAAAACGGATTAAATTTTAGCATATTTTCATACACTTTAACATAAATGCCCAAATCTCATTTAAGTTGTAACCAAAAATTTCAAAACCAATTAACAGAACATCAATCCTTAACAGCTGATAATAATTCTTTACCAAATTATTATACCAATCTACTTTAATTGCATTATAATAGCACCACAAGTTAAGCAAAAGATGATGTTTAAAAAAACTTAACTTGTGTTAATTTTTACGAATTTATTTTATAAGGCATTATTATGAAACTTAAAGTTATTTCTTCTGTTTTTGCTCTTGTTGCTACAATGGGTGTTGCCCACGCTGACGATTTGATGGACGCACGCACTGCTGATGAATCTGCCGTGAACAAACGCCAAGTTACCTACCAATGCCAAGGCAAAAAATCCATTAAAGTTACCTACGGCTTTAACAAGCAAAAACAGCCTACTTACGCACAGGCAACTTTAAATGGCAAATCTCGCTTTATGCCGATTAACCTTGCTCACTCAGACAGCGTTGGTACACGCTTTGGTGATGACAACAATTTTAGCTTGGGAGCGTCCGCCATTACTTTGGCAAATTATCACAAAGTAGGCGTGGACACCATTCAAGACCCAGCCAGCAATATTTTATATAAAGACTGCAAAGTCAAATCAGTAAAAAAAGTGCGTTAATTTTTACTCCAAAAATAGCCGTACGCTTGTATGGCTATTTTTTATTTTTTTATAAAAATTTATGTTAGAATAGGATATTTTTACAAAAAAGGTAATATCAAATGACCCAATTCAAATCCCCCCAAGAACAACTTGAACTTTTAAAGCGTGGCGTGGTTGAGATTTATTCCGAAGAAGATTTGTTAAAAAAACTCGCCAAAGGTCGCCCCTTGCGTATCAAACTCGGTATGGACCCCACCGCCCCTGACCTGCATTTTGGGCATACAGTCGTGCTTAACAAACTGCGTGCCTTTCAAGAATTGGGGCATGAAGTGCTGTTTCTTATCGGCGACTACACCGCCCGCATTGGCGACCCGTCTGGCAAAAACGCAACTCGTCCGCCCCTATCCGAAGAGCAGGTCAAGGCAAATGCTGAAACTTACGCCAAGCAAGTCTTTAAAATCCTAGACAAAGACAAAACGACCATTATGTTTAACTCTGATTGGTTTTCCAAAATGAGTGCAGTGGACATGATACAGCTCGCCAGCCAGCTTACTGTGTCTCGTATGCTTGAACGTGATGACTTTTCAAAACGCTACAACAGCCAAACCCCAATCGCCATTCACGAATTTTTGTACCCCCTTGTGCAAGGCTATGACAGCATTGCCATGGAAGCCGATGTGGAAATTGGCGGAACTGACCAGACCTTTAACGTGCTGATGGGGCGTACTCTACAAGGACGCTATGGCAAAGAGCCACAGGTGTGTCTGACCATGCCTCTTTTGGAAGGCTTGGACGGTGTACAAAAAATGTCCAAATCGCTTGGCAACTACATCGGCATTGACGAGCCTGCGGGCGTGATGTACCAAAAAATCCTATCCATGCCCGACACGCTCATCGCTCGCTATTTTGAGCTTTTAAGCTTTAAGCCAATGAATGAAGTGAACGCTCTGCTTGATGAAATGGCAAACGGTCGCAATCCACAAGAAATCAAAAAAATCCTTGCGTATGAACTGATTGAACGATTCCACGACAAAGAAAGTGCGGAAAACGCCCATAAATCGGCGGGCAATCGCTTGGCGGACGGTGAGTTGCCGATTGATTTGCCAGAAGTTACGCTAAGCATTGATGGGGATAAACTCTTTATCGCCCAGCTATTAAATCAAGCAGGATTGGTCAAAAACTCCGCCCAAGCCAAAGACGCTCTAAAAAACGGTTCGGTTAAAGTGGACGGTGCTGTCGTTGGGGCGGATTTTGCCATAGAAAAAGGGCAAACGGTGGTGGTACAGGCAGGGAAGAAGGCTTATGCTAGGGTGAGTGTGTTGTAATGAATTGCAAGATTGAGATTTTAGTGGTAATGCTTGTTGGTTGTTTATTGACGGCTTGCACAAATAAACCTGTTGATGAAAATCGCCAGCAAGCAAGCGAATATATTGTTAATTCTGAAAAGAATGTGCAAAAAGCCTATTGGAAAAACCCCAAAACTTTAATTTTGGAAATCAATAGTCAAAATAAGCACGAAACAACATTGGCATTGATTTTTTACTGCGATCATTTGCAAGCACTGTACGGTCTAGAAAACCAAAACATTACAATTAATGCCATTTCTACACACAATAACCAAAAATTGGCTTCAGAAAAATGCTCCTAGTTCTCAATGAAATAAAGCAAGGCATCTACCGCCATTATAAAGGCAATCTTTATCAAGTCCTACACACCGCCCGCCATTCTGAAACCGAAGAATGGCTGGTTGTTTATCGTGCCTTATATGGCGATTATGGCGTATGGGTGCGACCTTTGGCGATGTTTTGTGAAAGCGTAACGATTGACGGCAAGACCTTACCTAGATTTGAGCTTATTAAGGAATTACAATGACCGATTTTAGCATTACCGACCTTGTCGTAGGCGATGGCAAACCTGCCGAACGCGGAGCGTTAATTACCGCCCATTATACAGGCTATTTGGCGGACGGTACGGTGTTTGACAGCTCGCACCATCGTGGGCAAGTCTTTGAGACTGTGATTGGCACGGGGCGTGTGATTAAGGGTTGGGATTTAGGCGTATTGGGGAGCGAGATTGGCGAAAAACTGCTTGCCAAATGGGGTATAAGCGTGGATTTGCCAGCGTGCGAGCCGATGAGAGTTGGCGGAAAAAGACGGCTCATTGTTCCTGCTTTTTTGGGCTATGGCGAGCGTGCGGTGGGTAAGATTCCGCCCAATTCGGATTTGGTGTTTGAGATTGAGCTGATTGATGTTAAGACAAGGGGCTAAATATTTATAAAAATCAATAACTTATAAATATTTTTAAAAAATTACTACAAAAAGACTTTACAACCCAAAACTATCCTGTATAATACGCACCACTCAGGCAGACAAGCTAATCAAAAACTTGTTTACTTTCAATAACTTAAAAATAACTTAAAGTTGATAAAAATGATGTCAAAACAACATCATAAAAAACTTTAAAAACTTTAAAAATTTTGAAAAAACCGCTTGACATTAAATTTAAACAGCGTATAATACGCACTCATTCGCTGGACGACAGACGAATCACTATTTAAAAACATACTA
>NZ_MXAP01000061.1 GCF_002027555.1 Moraxella equi | reverse complement strand
TTAAGTTCGGTTGGTATATCGTCAAAACTGCCAAGGGCGATGTGCTAAATCTGGTGCTAGAAAGTAAAGGTGTAAAAGATAAAGATGGGTTACGCCAACAAGAAAGTCAAAAAATCAGACATGCCGAGCGGTGGTTTAATGCCATGAATGAGCAAGGGGCGATGAACGTGCGATTTGTTACGCAGTTTGAGAGTGATAGGGTGGTGGATATTATTAAGCAAAATCTGTCGGGATTTACCGAGAAATAACAATGTAATATTTGGCATGTGCTAAAATACACACCCCTTTTCTTATCTTTTATTCTATGTTATTAGCCATTATTGCGATGATTGTTGGCATTGCTTTGCTTGTGTATAGTGCCGAGTTTTTTATTGAAGGGTCATCTAGTATCGCCCTAAAATTTGGCATGCCCAAATTGCTGGTGGGCATGCTTGTGATTGGTATCGGCACGTCCGCCCCTGAGATAGTCGTGTCGGTGCTATCCGCTCTAAACGGAGCCCCTGGTTTGGCACTGGGTAATGCGTACGGCTCAAACATCACCAACATCACGCTCGTACTGGGTGCAACAGCGTTGGTCAGCCCTTTGTTTATTCAAAAGTCCTTGGTCAAATCCGACTTTTTGATACTCATCGGCATTACCGCTTTGGCGATTTTTCAGTTATTGGACGGGCAGGTAAGTCGTCTGGACGGGGCGATACTCCTTGGGGCGTTGGCGGTGTTTTTGACATTTCAGATTTATATGGCAAAGCTGGGCAAATCAGCCAGTGATGATGTGCCTGACACGGTGGATTTTCGCATGGGTATGGCGCTCGTCAAACTCATCGGGGGCTTGGTGGTGCTGGTGCTAAGTTCACGCCTTGTGGTGTGGGGAGCGGTGGAGATTGCCAAAATCGCAGGGCTGTCCGAGCTTATCATCGGTCTTACCATCGTGGCGGTGGGTACGAGCTTGCCTGAGCTGGTCTCATCCATCATCGCCGCACGCAAGGGCGAAGACGAGATGGCATTGGGTAACGTCATTGGCTCAAACATCTTTAACACCCTAGCGGTCGTGGGCATTCCTGCACTCATCATGCCCATGGCGGTGGCTCGTGAAGTGGTGAGCCGTGATATGATTGTCATGGGTGGGGTGACAGGACTGTTGTTTATTCTGTGTCTGCTTGCTGTGCGTGGCAGTCAAAAACTCGGGCGTGGTGTGGGTGCGGTACTGTTGTCTATCTTTATCGGCTATACGATATGGCTGTTTGTGGGCGGTTAAACCATGCCCTAAAAAACGACCATACATGTGATGGTCGTTTTTTATTGGGTGTCAGATGACCTTACTAAACCGTCCGCTATGCTTTTGGGTTAGGTATTCATCAAAGACCATTGCCACGTTACGCCCCAGTATCCGCCCTTTGGGTAGGATTTGTACACCCGCCTCATCGATAAAGACAAGCCCGTCTTCTGCCATTTGGTGTAGGTTTGCCAGCTCTGGCTCAAAATAACGGCGACTGTCAATGCCAAATCGCTCATCAACATCAGCAAAGTCCAGACGGTCATGGCACAATAAGTTCATGATGACATAACGGCGAAGTTTGTCTTTGTCATCTGCTTTGATGTGCTTGATGGCAGGGAGCGTGCCGTCATTAATGCGTGCTTGATATTCTGTTAGGTCGGTGGGGTTTTGTAGGATATGTTCGCCAATCTGACTGATACTGCTTACCCCAAATGAGAGCAGGTCGCACTCGCCTAAGATGGCATAGCCTTGAAAGTTGCGATGGAGCTTGCCTTGGCGTTGAGCGATTGCCATGTCATCATCAGGGCGAGCAAAATGGTCAATGCCAATATACTGATAACCTGCGTCCGTGAGTGCCTTGATGATGTTGCCAAACATGGTGAGCTTGTCGGCAGGACTAGGCAGGTCGTCATCTTTGATGCGGCGTTGGGCGGTGAATCGTTCGGGCAGATGGGCGTAGTTAAACACCGATAAGCGGTCAGGGGCTAGGGCGATGATTTTGGCGACCGTGTCCGCCATGCTCGCCACACTCTGATGGGGCAAGCCATAAATCAGGTCAATATTAATCGAACCAAAGCCCAATTCTCTGGCTTCACGCATGACCGCCTGCACCATGCTGTGGGGCTGTACACGGTTCACGGCTATCTGTACGGTCTCGTCCAAATCCTGCACCCCAAATGATAAGCGATTGACCCCCAGCGAGCGTAAGACCGCCAAAGTCGTCTGTCTAAGCTCTCGTGGGTCAATCTCTACCGAATAATCCCCGTCATCAGCAAAGTCAAATTCATCTTGTAAAAACCGCCACAATATGGTTAGCTCATCATCACTTAAAAAGGTTGGTGTACCGCCCCCCAAGTGGACTTGTTTGACCTTTGCATTGCAGTTTAGCAGGGATTTTTTATGGCGAATTTCTCTAAACAGATAATCCAAATAATCGCCCGAGTCGCTGTTTTTCTTGGTGATGATTTTGTTACAGCCACAGTAGTAGCACAGATGACGGCAAAAAGGGATATGAATGTAGAGCGATAGGGGGACGGCAGGGTCTTTTTGCTGTAAAATGCTCATCTCCACACCGTCTAGAATGGGGGCGAACTCTAAGGCGGTCGGATAGGACGTGTAACGAGGGCCTTGACGGTTGTATTTTTGAATCAAGACTTCATCAAAGCTGACTTGGCTAAAATGGTGCATGGCGGTTGTCAATAAATGGATATTGGAATGTTATTATAACCGTTTGGGTGGTGCGAGACAATAATACTTTTGGGGATTGATGTCGCCAAAGGGCATGAAAAGTACGCCCAACAAGACCATTGTTTTAAAAATGCCAAATGGTGCGGATTTGAGCTGATTGGTAAATTTATTCAATAAGTAAAAACAAAACCCCAAAACAAAAGCTCTGGGGTTTTTAAGCAAGCTGTTAGCTTAGGCTAGGGCAGATTTTGCTTTTTCGCAGATTGCCGTGAACGCTACTGCGTCATGCATGGCGATGTCTGCTAGGATACGGCGGTCAATCTCAATGCTTGCTTTTTTAAGACCATTGATAAGACGGCTGTATGACAGACCATTTAGACGAGCACCTGCATTGATACGAGCAATCCACAGACGGCGGAAAGAGCGTTTTTTGTTACGGCGGTCTCTATATGCATATTGACCTGCCTTCATTACCGCTTGCACGGCAACACGATACACACGAGAGCGTGCACCATAGTAACCTTTTGCACGAGCCAAGACTTTTTTATGACGGCGGTTAGCCTGTACACCACGTTTTACACGAGCCATTATATTCTCCTAGATATTAAATGTATGGGCACATACGGCGGATTGATGGAACGTCAGCGACGTGAACCATGACGCAACCACGCAATTGGCGGATACGCTTAGGAGATTTTTTGGTCAAAATGTGGCGTTTGAACGCTTGTTTGCGTTTAAAGCCGTTGGCGGTTTTTTTAAAACGCTTTGCCGCACCACGTTTGGTTTTTAGTTTTACTTTCATAAGTAGCCTCTTTATTAAAGGTTGGCAGACCAACCGATGAACCTTTTTGCCAATTTATTTAAAAATAAATAGCGGAAGGTGGGACGTGCATTATAAAGGGTTTTTGGGTGGATTGCAAGATTTTGTGTGCAATTATTCTTGAAGTTCTTTATAATAGCCCCTTTATCTGCCAAAATTATGACCGACCAACTTCCCAAAAACGCCCTTATCAAGGCTCTGCCCCCTGCCGTTCGGCGGTTTATCGCCCGATTTTTTGTAACCCGTGCTTTTGTATGGCTTATCTCCATTGCCTTTACGCTCTTTGTTGGGGCGAGCAGTTTTTGGCTACTGATGGCACTATGGGTGCATAAGCCCTTTGGCGATGTGGGTACGCAAATTTTTATGGTATTTTTGGCGTGTTTGGCAATGAGTTTAACGGGCTTTTTATCACTCGGGCGATTTTTAGACGGCGGACGGATTTGGCGGTGTATCTTATCTGCTTTGGCGTGGGGCTTGGGTGGTATTTCGGCATGGACGCAAAAAACGACCGCATCTGGCATGATGAAGTCGCCAGAATCATTCAATACGAAAAACAAGGCGACATGGTTACCCTGCACAATGTGCGTAATTTTCGTTGGTATGATAAGGACAAATATGATGTAAATTGGGAAACTCGCCAGTATAACCTACAAGAGCTAGAAACTTTTGAGCTTATCATCTCGGATTGGGGCTTGGATAAAATCGTACATATGATGGCAAGTTTTGGCTTTAAAAATAGCGAAAAATTAAGCTTTTCTATTGAAATTCGTAAAGAGTCGCATGAGAGCTTTTCGGCGATTGGGGGATTTTTTCGCCAGTTTGAGCTTGGGCTTGTCGTGGGCGATGAGAAGGATTTGATATACTCTCGCACCAACGTGCGTGGCGAAGACATGTACATTTATCCTGTTAATTTGCCAAAAGAAAGCGTGCGTGAGCTGTTTTTGCTTTATTTACAAAAAGGCGAGAGTCTCAACCACGAAGCCCGTTGGTATAATACGCTGATTAGTAATTGCATCACGTTGATTTTTGATATGATAGGGGAGATTGAGCGGATACCTGTGGATTATCGGGCACTACTTGCAGGGCTGTTGCCAGAATATCTGCACGATGAGCAGGCGATTGACACAAGCTACACGGTGGATATGTGGCGAGCCATGGCACGCGCCAATCCTTATGTCGAGCATTTGAATAAAACGGACATGGAAAGTCGTGAATTTTCAAGACTTATTAGGCAGGGTTTGCCAAAATCTGATTAGGGCGTACCCTAGCATGATTGGCGGATTTTGTGATAAATTTATGATAAAATACCCCAAAAGGAGACGATGATGAGCTATCTTGATGCCCTAAATTTTAACGTAGACGGACTAATTCCTGCCATTGCCCAAGACCATAAGACAGGGCGGATACTGATGATGGCATGGCAAAACCGTGAAGCTCTGGCGATGACGGCACAAACGGGGCAGGCGGTGTATTTTAGTCGCTCTCGTGGCAAGCTGTGGCACAAGGGCGAGACGAGCGGACACACCCAAATCGTTCATGAGATTCGCACCGATTGCGACAGGGATGTGATTGTGCTTATCATCACGCAGATTGGGGGGATTGCGTGCCACACGGGGCGGACGAGCTGTTTTTTTGAAAAATTGGACATGGCGAGCCTTGATTGGGTGGCGGTGGATAAGGTCGTTAAAGACCCTAGCGAAATTTATGGTAATACGGTAAAAGTGGACGCACCTCAGACGCTGATTAAGCCAGACAATAGTAAAGTCATTGGCGAGCTTGACCGTATTTTAGATGAGCGAAAAACCGCCGACAAAGACAGCTCTTATGTGTCAAGTCTATACCATAAAGGGCTTAACAAAATCCTAGAAAAAGTGGGCGAAGAGACGACCGAAGCGATTATCTCCGCCAAAGAATTACAGCTGGTGCGTGCCACAGGCGACAATGACGAACACGCCAAAGCGGACGTGGTCTATGAAGTGGCGGACATGTGGTTTCATAGCCTTGTCGCCTTGCACCAGTTAGGGCTGTCGGGCGATGATGTATTGACCGAGCTGGCAAGAAGGTTTGGGCTGTCGGGCATTGATGAGAAAAATGCACGCACGACAAAAGGGTAGCATTTCATCATTTTGTCAAAATTTTATGTTAGACTAATTTTTTAAAATTTAAAAGGGTAATATCATGGGCGGATTTTCTATCACACATTGGCTGATTTTATTGGTGGTGGTGGTCATCGTGTTTGGCACAAGCAAACTTAAAAATGCAGGCAAGGACTTAGGCTCTGCCGTCAAAGGCTTTAAAGATGCGGTCAAAGAAGAGGACAAGCCCAAACTTACCCAAACCGATGACACCCAAGACGTCAAAGTAGAAGAGGTTAAGGTCAAAAAAGACGAGACGGTCTGATAGGCTATGTTTAATCTGGGCTTATTTGAGCTTGGGCTGTTTGGGGTCATCGCACTCATCATCTTAGGCCCTGAAAAACTCATCATTACCGCACGCACGCTTGGCAAATGGTACGGTAATTTTCGCCGTATGTCGGCACGCCTACAAAGTGAGCTGGTGAGCGAGCTTGAACTCACCGAAGTACAAAACGCCCTAAAAGCGGAGATTGATGAGATTCGTGCGTCCGAAGCCAAGATGAAAGCTCAGATGCAGGAACTGCAAGCCAAAATCCGCCAAACTGACCAAATGGCACGCACCAACCAAAGTGCGATTTTGGAGAATTGGCAAGACGCTCAAGACACCAAGCAAGACGCTCAAGACACTGACACAGACAGTGAAAACCCCCAAGCAAATACCTCCCAATACGACACCTTACCTTTAACTTATCGCTTTTTTTTATTGGGCGATTATGACAAAAAACGCCGTCTGCCCCCCGCCCCATTTTTGCCCAATTATAAAGCCGACAAACTCTTATATCAGGGGGACGTGTGAGCGAGTTAGATAAACAGACCGCAGATGGCGATATGCCACTCATGGCACATTTTGCCGAGCTTAGAACCCGTTTTATCCGCATGGCGGTGGCGGTGCTTGTCGTGTTTTTACCGCTCATGTATTTTAGTCGCCCCTTGTATGACCTGATTTCAAGTCCGCTTGTCGCTCTGCTACCCCATAACGCCAGTATCATCGCCACCCAAGTGGCGTCTGGCTTTTTGGCTCCGATAAAACTGGCGTTTTTTGTGGCGTTATTCATCTGCGTGCCATTTATCATCGCTCAGATTTGGGGTTTTGTCTCGCCTGCTCTATATAAGCACGAAAAACGGGCGGCTCTGCCACTTTTGCTGTCCGCCATTGTCCTGTTTTATGTAGGCATGGCGTTTGCGTATTTTGTGGTGCTGGTGCCTGCCCTAAAATTTCTCGTCTTATTCGCCCCTGACAACGTCCTGCCGATGACCGACATTGAGAGTTATTTGGATTTTGTCATCAAGCTGTTTTTGGTGTTTGGACTCATGTTTGAGATACCTGTGGCGACCATGCTGCTGGTACTCATGCGTATCGTAACCCCTGAATGGCTTGCCGACAAACGCCGATACATCATCGTGGGCTGTTTTTTTGTCTCGGCAATCATCACACCGCCTGATGGGGCAAGTATGCTCATGCTTGCCATTCCCATGTGTGTTTTGTTTGAATTGGGGCTTGTTGTGGCAAGAATGATTGTGAAGCCTGATAAACAGATTGCTGATAATGGGGCGTAGGGATAAAGTGTAATTTGCCCAAGTTCATTTAAACCTAACAAGCTCAATATTTGCCACAGGTTTGGTAGGGGCGTGCTGAGCACGCCCTTTGTTGGGGCTGTTTTATAAGGTGTGCTCAGCACGCCCCTACATCAATTGGCATAAAAGGCGTGTTTATCACGTCTTTTTTCTGATTATTTTTTTGACCTATTTGACAAAACAAACAGTTTTTTGGTAATTTTTAATGGTTTATGCTACAATGTCGAAAATTTTTTATCTCTTTTAAACTTGTCTAATTTGGCACCTGTCATGTCCATTGAGCTACCCCCATACCGACCGATAAAAAAACGCAGTGGACTGGCCGTCATGGGTGCGGCGTTTCATGCCCTGCTCATGCGTGAATTACAAACCCGTTTTGGCAGTTATCGTTTGGGTTATCTGTGGGCTCCCTTAGAAGTCATTTTGCAAATGGCGATTATGATGATTATCTTTGGAACTATCATGAAACGTGCCTTGCCTGGCATGGATTATATGCTGTTTTTGGTGGCAGGGTTTACGCCGTTTTTTATGATGCAGAAAATCGCCACTCGCTCACTAGGAGCGGTCTCTGCCAATGCTGGATTGCTCATGTATCGGGCGGTACGGCATATTGATGTGATTATCGCTCGCTCGTTTTTGGAGCTGGTGATTTATTTTATGACCTTTGTCATCTTGTTGTGTGGGCTCGCCTTTTTTGGCATTGGGTTTAGTACCGAGCATTTGGATATGGTGCTGTTTTGTTGGCTGATGATGTTCTTTTTTGCCTTTGGGCTTGCCATGATACTCATGATTGTGGGGCATTATGGTGGTGAGGTTAGCAAAATTATTAGCATTATCTTTACGATACTGTATTTTACCTCAGGGGTGCTGTATTCGGTGCATATGATACCCGAGCCGTATTTAAGTTATCTGATGTATAACCCTTTTATGCATAACTTAGAGATGATAAGGCACTCGCTGTCGCCGACATATCCGATTTATCATGTGGACATGTGGTATTTTGCCAAATGGACGGTGTGTGTGAATTTTTTGGGACTGCTATTGTATAAAGCCTTTGAGCGTGATTTGATTCGTGCCAAATGATGATAAGAGATGATTGAGATTAAAAACATTACCAAATCCTTTATGACCCCACACGGTCGGCACTATCTTTTTAAGGATTTGAATTTGACCATTGCCGATAAGCAGTCGGTAGGACTGCTTGGGCGAAACGGGGCGGGCAAATCAACCTTGCTACGCATCATCTGTGGGCTAGATACCCCCGATAAAGGCGAGGTGGTTACTGATAGTACCATCAGCTGGCCGGTGGGCGTGGCAGGGGGCTTTCAGGGCAGTCTGACAGGCAGGCAAAACGTGCGTTTTGTGTGCCGTTTGTATTCAAGTGGTGATTATATCGATGAGAAGATTCGCTTTGTTGAAGAGTTTGCTGATATTGGTAAATACTTCGACATGCCAGTCAAAAGCTACTCATCGGGCATGCGTTCACGGCTGACCTTTGGGCTGTCGCTTGCCTTTGATTTTGATTATTATATGTTAGATGAAGTGGGTGCGGTCGGTGATGCGGCGTTTCGTAAACGTAGCGAAGAGATATTGGAAGCCCGCCGTAAGCAGGCAGGATTTTTGATGGTGTCGCATAACCTAAAAGACATCGAGAAAAATTGTGATATTGGCATTGTGCTGATGGAGCAGACCGCCAAAGTCTTTGACGACCCCAAAGAAGCCATTGAGGTGTATAACGAACATGTTCACAAAGATAAAAAATAAGCGTAATCGCTCAGCCATCATCTTGTTTATCTTGGTGGTGATTTTGCCGTGGATTGCCATCAGTGCTTATACACTCGTATTGGCTCACCCACGCTACGTTAGTACATCGGATGTGGTCATCAAGCAAGTCTCCGAGCAGGGCGTATCCGCCACGGGTATCTCATCATTGCTTGGGGTTAATAACACCAACCGTGAAGATGCTCTATATTTGACCAAATATATTCTGTCTAATGACATGATAGATAAACTGGATGCAGAATTTAAGTTTCGTGAAGCCTATCATGTTAATGGGGCGGACTTTATCAATGAAATCCCAAGTGATGCTACCCAAGAAGAGCTAAGAGAGTACTTTAAAAAACGTGTGTCGGTGTCGCTTGACGAGCTAAGTTATGTACTTACGGTAACAACAGAGGGCTTTGAGCCAGAATATGCCTTAAAGCTCAACCAAGCCATCTTGCGTGAATCTGAAAAATTTGTCAATAACATCTCAAAAGATGTGGCAAATGAACAGCTTGTCTTTGTCGCCGCCCAAGCTGCTGATGCCGAGCAAAAGCTCAATGACGCCAAAAAGGCGGTGATTGACTACCAAAACCAAAATGAGATTTTTGACCCGCAAGTCAATGCCCAAATGGTCAATCAAGTCATCGGCACCTTGCAAGGACAGCTAAGCTCATTGCGTACCGAAGAGCGTCAACTGCTCAGCTATCTTAATCCAGAAGCTCCGCAAGTGGTGAGCCTGCGTAGTCAGATACGTTCGGTAGAAAAGCAAATCAAGGATGAACAAGCCAAACTTACCTCCCCACGAGATGCCAAGCTTAACGCCAAAACGGTGGAATTTGAAACCCTAAAAGCAGAGGCGGAGTTTGCCAGTGAGCTTTATAAAATCGCCTTGACGTCCTTAGAGAGTTCTCGGGCAGAAGTCATGCGTAAGATGAAAAACTTGGTGGTCATCACCTCCCCTCATCGGGCAGAAGATGCCTTATACCCCCGTGTGGGCTATGTGCTAGGAACGTCGCTTGTGCTACTACTCATCTTGTATGGTTTTATCGTATTGGTACTGGCGGTCATCAAAGACCACGCCAAGTGATTGCATAGGAAAAATAATGAAAAAATTGATAAAAACCCCTTTGGTCATTGCTTTGGTTTTGACGCATACCGCCTTTGCCAATACCAATTTTGCCACGGGCAATAATACAGGCAGACTGGCAGGCGTGGTCAATGGTACGGGCGTGCCGTCAGAGGCAACCACCGCCGAAGCGGTGGCAATGGCAAGTATGCCGACCAATGCCATCATTAACAATAGTCCCGTCATCCAAAATGTCAAAACAGACGTGCGTATTTTTGGTGAGCAGCTCTTTCGTGGGGCGTTCTCTACCACGTCAGGCTCCACCTTTAATGACAGTTATGTCATCAATGTCGGCGACAACGTGCAAGTGAGGATGTGGGGGGCGTATCAGTATGCCGCCACGATGACCGTTGACCCGCAGGGTAATATCTTTTTGCCAAATGTCGGGCCGGTACGCATTGCAGGCGTGCAAAATGGACAATTGCAAAGCGTGGTACAGTCGGCGATAGGACGGATTTACCGCTCTAATGTGGGCGTGTATGCGTCTTTGGAGCAAGCCCAACCTGTCAAAGTGTTTGTCACGGGCTTTGTCAATCAACCAGGGTACTATGGCGGATTGGCGGCCGATAGTGTCTTATCCTACCTAGACCGTGCGGGGGGCGTGGACCCTAAGCGTGGCAGTTATATTGATGTGCAAATCCTGCGTGGCGGTCAGGTTGTCCAACAAATTAACCTGTATGATTTTCTTATCATGGGGCGTTTGTCGCCATTTTCGTTCAGAGATGGGGATGTGATTAATGTCGCTCCCCAAAAACAGACCTTTTCCATCTCAGGTCGAGTACAAAATGAATATGTCTTTGAGTTTGGGGTCAATGACTTGACCATCTCAGACGTGCTCGCTGTTGCAAACCCCCTACCAGATGCGACCAACGTCGGCATTACCCGAGCCTCAGGCAAAGCCAAGACGGCAGAATACTATGCTCTAAATGAAGCACGAAACATCCCTGTCCAAAATGGCGACACGCTCGTGGTCACCTCCGACCGTCATGCAGGGACGATAGCGGTGCAAGTCACGGGGGCTCATAAGGGCAATGGGGCGGTAGTATTGCCTTATGGGGCAAGATTAAAAGATGTGATTGCCCAGCTTGAACCGTCTAGCCTTGCCAATGTCAATAACTTGACGATTTATCGTGAGTCGGTCAAGGCAAGCCAAAAAGCGTCTATCAACAGAGCCTTAGACCGCCTAGAAGAGATGACACTGGTTACCCAGTCCACAACCCGAGAAGAAGCCCAGCTACGCTCTCAGGATGCCAAACTGGTGGAGCAGTTTATCAATAAGGCTCGCCGCATTGAGCCGACAGGGCGTGTGGTGGTCGTGCCAAACTCATGGCAGGACATCATCTTGGAGCAGGGCGACATCATTCATATCCCTGCCCAAACATCTGTCATCACCGTAAATGGTCAAGTGCGTAACCAAGGGGCATTGACCTTTAATGCCGATTTGACGGTGGGCGATTACATCGCCAAGTCAGGCGGATTTGATGACAATGCCGACAGCGAAGAGATTTTGGTCATGCATCAAAACGGCGAAATCAGTGTCGTTAATACCGCCTATCGCATTCAAGAGGGCGATGAGATTATGGTCTTGCCAAAAGTCAAAACTCGCAAAGTGGAAATCGCTCGTGGCATTGCACAGATCATCTATCAGCTTGCCGTGGCGACAGGCGTGATTGTCAAACTCTGATGGTGCGTTTGTCTTGTGCCACCAAAGGGATTATTAAAAATAATCCCTTACTTGGCGTGGCACTTGAGGCGGACATTGTTTATAAAGACAAAACTGCCCAAGCCGTGCTAGCATGGGGGAAAAAACCAAGCCGTAGCAAGGCGGTGTCCTTTGCCGACACGCATAACTTAGCACTCATCACAGTAGAAGACGGCTTTTTACGCTCGCTTGGCAGTGGCATACACAGCGTGGGGGCAAGCTTTATCAAAGACGATTTGGGCGTGTATTTTGACCTAGCCACCCCTAACCGCTTGCAAGCACTTATCGCCGACTGTATGGCACAGTGGAGTGATGATAAAGAGCGACACGCACAGCGGTTAATCAACAAAATCATCACGCACCAATTGTCCAAATACAACCAAACCACCACCGCCCCTGATTTATCGGCATTGGCAAATAACGACAAGCCCCACATCATCATCATCGACCAAGTGGCAAATGATGCGTCTATCACAGGAGCAGGGGCGAGTGCGGACAGCTTTTTTGCCATGCTCGCCCACGCCAAAGAGCGGTATTCCAATGCTAATATCTGGATAAAGGCGCACCCTGCTGGCAAGGGCTATTTTACCCCGACCGACATCGCTCCGCCGTTCTATTTAGATACGCCCTGCAACCCTATTGCCCTTATCCGTCAAGCCTGTGCGGTCTACACAGTCAGCTCGCACATGGGTTTTGAGGCATTAATGCTTGGCAAAACAGTGCATAATTTTGGCGTAAACTGGTATGCTGGCTTTGGCTTGACCGATGATGATTTTGTCAAAAATACATCTATGTATCAAAACCTTATCTGCCATTATCAAACGCTAAACATCACACAAGCAAGCCTTAATCAGCTTTTTTATGCCAGTTATGTGCAGTATAGCCATTATGCCAATCCTGCCACAGGACGAGCGTGCGACATAGAGACGGTTATGGACTATCTCATCGCCAGCCGTGATTGGCAAAATCGGCTTGGTAGCGAACTCTTTGTTTATGATTTTAGTCGCTGGAAAGTGCCATTTGTGCGGGGATTTTTGGGGTTTGATAAGGTAAATTTGACCGTCAAACCCAAAACCAAATGGTGGTTTTTTTTGCCATATGGTATCAATGAAAAACGTGCCAAACGTGCCGACAGTAAAGTATTTAACGCTTTATCTAATACTACCGATTATGTCGTATGGGGGCAAAAATCCAAACGCCTGTTAAACGACAAGCTTGCCAAACGTGGCATGACAAATCCTGTCATTTGGTGCATGGAAGACGGCTTTATCCGTTCAAATGGCTTGGGGGCAACGCTCATCGTCCCGTTGTCGGTGGTCATGGACGATGTGGGGATTTATTTTGATGCGACCGCCCCGAGCCGTTTGGAGCAGATTTTAAACGGCATTTGCCTAACTGATGACGAGATACAGCGTGCCAAAGGCTTGCATGAACTGCTTTTAACCAAACGAGTCAGTAAATACAACGTCCCCACCAAAAACCATGATTTTATCCGTGAGATTAACGCCTTAAAATCAAACCGCCCCATTCGTCTGGTGGTCGGACAGGTTGAAGATGATGCGTCTGTGCAGACGTGTACGAGCGTGATTAAAAAAAACAGCGAGCTTCTGGCAAGGGTGCGAGCCGATTTCCCTGATGATGTGATTATCTATAAACCGCACCCTGATGTGGAAGCAGGGCTACGGGTCGGCAAGACGGATAATCATCATTTGGCGGACATGGTTGCCCACGATGTTGCCATGCCCGACTGCCTAGATGTGTGCGATGTGGTGCATACGATAAGCTCTTTGACAGGGTTTGAAGCCCTGCTGCGAGATAAAAAGGTGGTGTGCTATGGCTTGCCGTTTTATGCAGGTTTTGGGCTGACTGATGATGTGGTTGAGTCTGACAACACCCCCAAAATCAATGCTTTAAACAGACGTACCCGCCCCAATCTACCCGCCTTGACCCTAGATGGACTCATCTATGGCACGCTTATTGGCTATCCCATGTATCATCTACCGCATGGAATAGGACTTGCCACGCCTGAGCAAGTCATCGAGTATTTGTACAATCAAGCTCATACCGCCAAGCCAAGTCTTGCCAAACGACTGACCCAAAACGTCAAAACCACCGCCATGCAATTACGAAAAATCACCATACGGTAAAAAATTGTATAAAAACTATGATACAATACGTCAGCCAACTGTTTGTATTTTAATCAGTTTTTATTTTCATTTGTTAGTTTTTATCATCTTTTTACTTTTTTTGATTGTCTATGTCGCTAATATTAAAACGCCTGTTGTCTTATGATGACATTTTGCTACTGCAAGGCAAAATGGGGACGTTTTTTTGTCGTTTTGCCACATTTTTGATGAGTGAGGACAAGCGAGTGCATAAGGTTAATTTTAATGCAGGCGATGCTCTTTTTTATTGCCACAAGGACAAGATGAGTAATTTTCGAGGGCATCAAAGTGAGTTTGATGAATTTTTAACCAAACTCATTGATGACAAACAGCTAAAAGCGGTGGTTTGTTTTAACGACTGTCGCCCTTATCATGAGATTGCACGACAGGTGTGCAAGCGTCTGGGGGTTGCCTTTTTTGTCTTTGAAGAGGGTTATCTGCGACCTGATTATATCACCCTAGAAGAGCATGGCATTAACGGCTATTCACGACTGGACTCAACGCTCATTGATACCCTGCAACGGGCAAATGACAAGCCAGAATTTACCGACAACCGTTTTTATCGGCTGTGTGTGGCGAGCATGGTGTATTATGTGGCGGTGTTTGTAGGGCAGTGGCGATATCCGCATTATGAGCATTATCGGGGCTTGTCCCTATGGGCGGAAGCGTGGGCGTGGGTCAAAGCCCCTGTGCGTAAGTTTACCCGTTATCATTCGGACAAGCGTTTGCAAGAGCGACTGGTTGGGCAAAAAAACTTCTATCTCGTTAGTTTACAGGTGCATAACGACTCACAAATCAGCCATCACAGCGACTATCAGGACGTGCGTGATTTTATCAGTGAAGTCATGATAAGTTTTGCCAAGCATGCCCCCAGTGGCACGAGCCTGCTGTTTAAACATCACCCCTTAGACCGTGGACATCGTGACTACACTCGCATGATTGCCAAGCTCAGTGATGAGCTTGGGGTGCAGGGCAGGGTATTTTATGGCTGCGACATGCACTTGCCGAGCCTGATGAAGGCAAGCATTGGCATGATTACGGTAAACAGCACCACCGCGTTGCAATCAGTATATCATCAAAAACCCACCAAAATCATGGGGCGTGCCTTGTATGATGTGGTGGGACTGACCGACCAAAAGTCTTTGGATGAGTTTTGGGCAAATCCGACCGCCCCTGACCGTGATTTTTATCTAAAATTTAGGGAATATCTCATCGAGCAGACGCAGTTGAACGGCTCATTTTATGGCAAAGCCCCGTGGGAGCTGTCGGGCTTTTATCGAAGTTTGGCACAGGATGCGATAACAACCAAATAAGCCCAACCCCTTTTCATAGCCACCATATTTATCATTTATCACGCCGTGATGAATTTTTATAGGCATTTTTTTAAAAAACTGCTACAATATCCTGTTATCATTTAAATTTTATAGACATCATGACCGCACTTTCTCATATCCGTAATTTTTCTATCATCGCCCACATCGACCACGGCAAATCTACCCTTGCCGACCGTTTTATTCAGGTGTGTGGTGGTCTGTCTGACCGTGAAATGCAGGCTCAGGTGCTTGACAGCATGGATATTGAGCGTGAGCGTGGCATTACCATCAAAGCCCAATCGGTAACGCTATACTACAACCATCCGAGTGGCGAAAAATATCAGCTAAATTTTATCGACACCCCAGGACACGTGGACTTTTCTTATGAAGTATCTCGTTCGCTCGCTGCCTGTGAAGGGGCACTCCTTGTCGTGGATGCAGCTCAAGGCGTGGAGGCTCAGTCGGTTGCCAACTGCTACACCGCCATTGAGCAGGATTTAGAAGTTTTACCTGTATTAAACAAAATTGACCTGCCACAGGTTGAGCCTGAGCGTGTCATCGAGGAGATTGAGGACATCATCGGCATTGAGGCGGTGGACGCTCCACGAGTATCCGCCAAAACAGGCGTGGGCATTGATGAATTGCTACAAGCCCTAGTGGAGAAAATCCCCGCCCCCAAAGGCGACCGAGACGCCCCCTTGCAAGCCTTGATTATTGATTCATGGTTTGATAATTATCTGGGCGTGGTGTCTTTGGTGCGTGTGCGTGAAGGGCAGGTCAAAACAGGCGATAAAATTTTTATCAAATCCACAGGCGAGAGCCATTTGGTAACTTCCATTGGCGTGTTCACCCCCAAACGCTTAGAGACAGGCATTTTGCAGGCGGGCGAAGTCGGCTTTATCATCGCAGGGATTAAGGACATTGCAGGGGCGCCTGTGGGCGACACCATTACTTTGGCAAAAACGCCCGAAGTGGACTCCATTGCAGGCTTTAAAAAGGTAACGCCACAGGTGTATGCAGGTGTGTTCCCGATTGACTCATCGGATTTTGAAAAGTTTCGTGAAGCCTTACAAAAATTACAAATCAACGATTCAGCTCTATTCTTTGAGCCTGATACATCAGAAGCACTTGGCTTTGGTTTTCGCTGTGGCTTTTTGGGCATGCTCCACATGGAGATTATTCAAGAGCGTTTGGAGCGTGAATACGACCTTGATTTGATTACCACTGCTCCGAGCGTGATTTATGAAGTCGTCAAAAAAAATGGCGAGATTGTCTATGTGGATAACCCGTCCAAGCTCCCTGATACAGGCGTAATCCAAGAGTTTCGTGAGCCGATTGCCCGTTGCAATATTTTGGTGCCACAAGAATATCTGGGCAACGTTATCACGCTTGCCATTGAACGTCGTGGCGTGCAGGTGGACATGAAGTTTATGGCGCGCCAAGTGCAAGTCGTCTTTGACATTCCGATGGGCGAAGTGGTGATGGACTTTTTTGATAAATTAAAATCGGCAAGTCGTGGTTTTGCGTCCTTAGATTATGGCTTTGAACGTTATCAAGCGGACAAATTGGCTCGTGTGGACGTGCTGATTAATGGCGAAAAAGTGGACGCCCTTGCCATGATTTGCCATCAAGAACACGCTCGCCGTCGTGGTAATCAGCTGGTTGAAAAAATGAAAGAGCTGATTCCAAGACAGATGTTTGATGTTGCCATTCAAGCGGCGATTGGCAGTCAGATTATCGCTCGCTCCACCGTCAAAGCCATGCGTAAAGACGTTTTGGCAAAATGTTATGGCGGGGACGTGAGCCGTAAAAAGAAATTGTTAGAAAAACAAAAAGCAGGTAAAAAACGCATGAAACAGGTGGGCAGTGTAGAAATCCCCCAAGAGGCGTTTTTGGCGGTGCTAAAAGTGGACGGCTAGGTTTGGTTTGATAAATTGGTATAAAACTTGCAGATATTTATGATAAAGGTGGCTTGTGGAATTTGACATTAATTTAATCTTGGTGCCTGTTACGCTGGTGCTACTGGTGGCGTATTTGGCGGATAAATTTGTGTTAAAACAGCATAAATTGGTCGCCAAACAAACCAAGCTCATCTTACACGCTCAGACTCATTTGGAGCAAGTGGAAAAAGAGTTTAAGGCGACACTCGTGCGTTTTGGACATGATGAGGCACCGGCTGAGTTCATCAGCAATGAACATACGCCAGAGATGCTCAAACATCAGTCGCTTGTCTATAATGAAGCCCGACGCACTCTAGCTGAGGCACAAAAGCAGGCAGGGATGAACGTGGGCGAACCGGTGGTTGAGCCAAAATTGGTGCAGTGGGCGTATGAGTACCTGCCCATCTTGCTCATCATCGTGTTGGTGCGTTCGTTTGTGGTTGAGCCTTTTAATATCCCATCAAGCTCGATGGTGCCAAGCCTATACACGGGCGATTTTATCATTGTCAATAAAGCATCTTATGGACTAAGATTGCCGATTACGCACACTAAGATTTTAAATACAGGCAATCCCAAGCATGGCGATGTGGTGGTGTTTCGCTATCCTGAAAATCCCAAACGCTACTACATCAAACGCATGATAGGTCTGCCAGGGGACACGGTGGCATTTAGTAATGGCGTGCTATCCATCAATGGACAAGCGGTAAATACAACACCCGTGGATTATCAAATGACAGATAAGCTCAATGCCAAGCTGATGCCGGCTGTGATTGAGAGTCATCGCCTGTCCGATGAAGAGCGTGCCAAATATGGCATGGAAGAAGAAAAGCACGCTCACTATTACCGTGAGACATTGGGTGAGCACGACTATACGGTGCGTTATTTGGGCGATTTAAATAGTGCGTCCATTGCTCCATTCTTATTAAAAAACTCACCACAAACTGCCACATCAGGCGGTACAGCATGGCAGATTGCCGTGCCAAGTGGGCAATATTTCGTCATGGGCGACAACAGAGACCGCAGTGAAGATGGGCGGTTTTGGGGCTTTGTGCCAGAGAGTCATTTGGCAGGCAGGGCAACTTATATTTGGATGCACAAAGAGCCTGGGTTTAATCTGCCCAGCTTTGGGCGAGCAGGAGCGATTGATTAGTCGCTTGGTATAAACTTAACAGGTGCGATATGCAACAACTAACTTCATTAACGAACCAACGTGGGGCGAGCGTTACCACGATTATTGTCGGTTTGGCGATGGCAGGTATCATCATCAAGCTGGGACTTGGGATTATTCCTGCTTATATTGGTGATTATCAATTCACCAAATTGGTGGCAGGCGAGCTTAAAAAAGCCAATGATGCCAAGCAAAACGAGCGTCAGTTCATGCAGAGCTTATCTCAGCAGTTGTCTATCAATGCCAACTATAATACCAAGCCAGAAGAAATGATTGTCTTTACCAACAAAACCCCTGGGGCGTTGGCGGTCAAAAGCCAATACGAAGTAGAAAGTAATTTCTACGGCCAGACCTTTATTGTCAATCGCTTTGAAAAAGACATTACTGCAGAAGATGCCAAGTAAGAGTCATGTCTAAACACAACTTATTGCCGACACACTTTACCAGCTTTGAGCAGGGCTACCCCATCCTTTGCTCAAAATTGGGCTACACCTTTAACGACCCCAATTTGCTCAGACGTGCCTTAACACACCGTTCATACGACCCGAAGATGAGCTATGAGCGGTTGGAGTTTTTGGGCGATGCCCTGCTTGGGGCGGTGATTGCAGAGTCGTTGTTTACCTTTTTCCCCCGTCATGATGAGGGTAAGCTGACCCGTATGCGTGCCACATTGGTACGCCAAGAGACCCTTGTACAGATTGCCGAAAAACTGGAGCTGTCATCTCATCTTATTTTGGGCGTGGGCGAGCGTAAAGGCGGTGGGCGACACCGTGCCAGTATTTTAGCGGATGCGGTGGAGGCGATTTTAGCATCTGTCTATCTGGACAGTGGCGACATTGAACGGGTGAAAGGCTTGGTTAAATGCTGGTATGAGACCTTGATTGGTGAGATGGGCGAAGAAAAAGTGCTAAAAGACGCCAAGTCCCGCCTGCAAGAATGGCTTCAAGGCAACAAACTGCCCCTGCCGACTTATACGCTTATGGATACCATTGGCAACGCCCCCAATCAAACCTTTGTGGTGAAATGTACTGTGGCTGTGGCGGACTGTACGCCCATTACCGAGACGGGTGAGAGCAGACGCATTGCCGAGCAAAAATGTGCCGAGCGAATGATAAATCAGCTCAATAAATTAGAAAAACCTAAGGCGTTATAAAGCATATTTTAAAAATTGAATAGGTAGGGGCAATTCATTCGCCCAAAAATCAGTGCTTTTATATAGGGCAAATGTAATTTGCCCCTACAAATCCACAATCTCAAAAATAACACCAATCATCACCCATTTTTAATCATCCACATTTTAAATTCCCAAACCAACCGACATTTACAAATACCATTTGCCCCGCCTGTGTTGTCGTTATATAATGACAACATTCCCCTTATTTTGAGAGTTAGGAAAACCATGACCGACACATACGACCAAAACCAGACCAATAATGAAAATACCATTTCCGCCTTTTTTAATGACAATCCCACGCCTGTGATTTCTGATGACTTTAAAGCAGGGTTTGTGGCGATTGTCGGTCGCCCCAACGTGGGCAAATCCACGCTCATGAACCATTTGCTTGGGCAAAAATTATCCATTACCAGCCGTAAACCGCAGACCACACGTCATCGCATTCATGGCATTTTGACCAACAACACCTGCCAGATGGTGTTTGTCGATACCCCCGGCATTCACACCAAAGAAGTCAAAGCAATCAACGAGCGTATGAACAAAACTGCCGTGTCAGCCTTGTCAGACGTGGATTTGGTGCTGTTTGTGGTGGACAGTGTCCAGTGGCGAGAAGACGACCTTTTGACCCTTGAAAAATTGTCAGCGACCAATCTGCCTGTGGTGCTTGTCATCAACAAAGCTGACACCATTAAAGATAAATCCAAACTTTTGCCACTCATCGGCGAATACCAAGAAAGTTTTGATTTTGCCGACATTGTGCCTGTGTCCGCCTTGCGTGGGCATAACTTAGATAGGCTTATGGACGTAATCACAGGCTTTTTGCCGACCCGTCCGCCCATTTTTGACCCCGAGCAGATTACCGACCGCAGTGAGCGGTTTTTGGCGAGCGAGATTATCCGTGAAAAAATCATGCGAGCGTCTGGCGATGAAGTGCCGTACGATTTGACCGTGCAAATTGACACTTTCAAAGACGAGCCTGCTCACAAAGACCCTGAGACGGGCAAATGGCGACGTGCGGTAACGTTTATTGATGCGACCATTTTTGTGGAGCGGGCAGGGCAAAAAACCATTGTCATCGGCGACAAAGGCTCACGCATTAAACAAGTCGGCATAGAAGCTCGTCAAGACATGGAAAAGCTGTTTGACAAAAAAATCATGCTTACCTTGTGGGTCAAAGTCAAAAAAGGGTGGAGCGATGATGAGCGGGCGTTAAATAGTTTGGGGTATTAAATTGGGCTTTTAAAATTTGCCAATGTGGGGGCGAATTGCAATTCGCCCTTGATAAATCCATCACTGATACAAAGTTGAGAATAGGGCAAGCCCCTGTATTTTGATACATGCTATTTTACGACACCATTTAACAAGGAAGACATTCATCATAAGGAAAATCCATGTTCCACACCCTAAAACACGCTTGGGCAAAGCACCGCCTACCTGTCAATTCCCCTTATCTGCCCTTATATGAACCGCACCCTGATGAACTGGTTAGCTTTGACTGTGAGACCACAAGCCTTAACGTCAAAGAAGCCCATATCATCTCGATCGGAGCGGTTAAGATTCGGGGCAATCGCATTTTGACAGACGAGTCTTTTTATGTGCTGGTTAAACCCGAAGGCATCATGAGTGCCACCAATGTAACGATACACGGACTACGCCCCAAAGATTTAAAGGACGGCTTGGACACCGAAACGGCAATACGGCAGTTTTTGGACTTTGTCGGTGGGCGACCGCTTGTGGGTTATTTTTTGGAATATGACGTGGCGATGGTCAATAAATTTTTAAAACCAATGGCAGGGATAACCCTACCCCAAAAACAAATAGAAATATCAAGGATTTACCACGCCCAAGAGACCCGCCATAAATATTATGACGCAGAGATTGACCTAAAAATGGCAACGATGATAAACACCCTAGGCATTCCCGACCTGCCACGCCATGATGCCCTAAATGATGCCATCAACGTAGCGATGATGTATTTGCCTCTTAGGCATCGCAGGGTTTGATGATAACCACTCTTTTTATTAACAAAAAATTTTGTATAGACTATTGCAATTGCTCACAGTTGTGCTATTCTAAATCAAGGTGTAAGAAACACCTGTAATTTGCAAGGAAGCAATGAATTATTCAAGGGAGAAAACCCATCAAAATCTGCTTTCTTTGCTTTTTTACCAACTTTGGAGAAAGCAATGTCAGAAACTTCAAATAACACTCACACCCCGACAAATACCCCATCACCCAATGCCCCAGCAGATGCCCAAGGCTATTGGCGTGCCAACGTGCGTATCATCATCGGCTGTTTGGTCGTTTGGGCGGTCGTCTCGCTCGGTTTTGCCGTTTTACTTCGCCCCGCCTTGATGGGCATTAAATTTATGGGTACGGATTTGGGGCTGTGGTTCGGTCAGCAAGGAGCGATTTTGACCTTTGTGGCTCTGATTTTTTTCTACGCTTGGCGTATGAATAAATTGGACAAACAATTTGGCGTTGAGGAGGACTAAGGATGAGCCAATTTGCCATTAACTTATTTTTTGTTGGAGCGTCTTTTCTGCTCTACTTTGGGATTGCTTGGTGGGCAAGAGCTGGCTCAACCGAAGAGTTCTATGTCGCAGGTGGCGGTGTCCACCCTGTGGTAAACGGCATGGCGACAGGAGCCGACTGGATGAGTGCCGCATCATTCATCTCGATGGCGGGCATGATTGCGATGGGCGGTTATGCAGCGTCCGCTTATCTGATGGGCTGGACGGGTGGGTTTGTCTTGCTTGCTTTGCTACTTGCCCCTTATCTGCGTAAATTTGGTAAATTTACCGTACCTGACTTTATCGGCGACCGTTTTTACTCAAAACCTGCTCGCTTGATTGCGGTGGTCTGCCTTATCCTAGCGTGTACCACTTATGTCATCGGACAGATGACAGGAGCAGGCGTGGCGTTCTCTCGCTTTTTGGAAGTGGATAAAAACACAGGGCTTATCATCGCTGCCATTGTCGTGCTGTTTTATGCGGTGCTTGGCGGTATGAAAGGCATTACCTATACGCAGGTGGCTCAGTATGTCGTTTTGATGATTGCTTATATCGTTCCTGCGATTTTTATCTCTCTTAATCTAACAGGCAATCCTATTCCTGCTCTTGGTATGTTTGGCACGGTAGAAGGTGGTGAAACCATGCTTGCCAAGCTAGACGGACTGATTACTGATTTGGGCTTTGCCGCTTATACGGCTGATGTGCCTGATAAGCTCAATATGTTCTTATTGACTTTGTCGCTTATGATTGGTACGGCAGGTTTGCCCCACGTTATTATCCGCTTTTTTACGGTAAATAAAGTCTCGGACGCTCGCTCATCAGCAGGTTGGACGCTGGTGTTCATTGCCTTGCTATACACTACCGCCCCTGCGGTTGGTTCTATGGCTCGTATGAACCTAGTTAATACCGTATATCCTGCTGGTACTGCTTCTGCTCCGATTGAGTACAAGGCTCGCCCAGAGTGGATGAATAACTGGGAACAAACAGGTCTATTAAAATTTGAAGACAAAAATAATGATGGCAAAATTGACTACTATAACGACAAGTCAAAAGACGAAGCCTTCCTTGCTGCTGCCGAATCCAAAGGTCTAAAAGGCAATGAGCTTGACGTAAACAACGACATCATGGTACTGGCAAACCCAGAGATTGCCAATCTACCTGGTTGGGTCATCGGTCTGATTGCCGCAGGGGGTATCGCGGCTGCTCTATCTACCGCCGCGGGTCTACTGCTTGCCATCTCGTCTGCCATCTCGCACGACCTTATCAAGATGGTGTTAAAACCAGACATTACCGACAAAGGCGAACTTAAAGCCGCTCGTATTGCGATGATTGTCTCCATTGCGATTGCAACATGGCTTGGCATGAATCCCCCTGGGTTTGCCGCCCAGACGGTTGCCCTTGCCTTTGGTATTGCAGGCTCTTCCTTGTTCCCTGCACTCATGATGGGTATTTTCTCAAAACGCATCAACGGCAAAGGAGCGGTGGCAGGTATGCTGGCAGGTCTTATCGTAACGTGCGTGTACATTTTCCTATTCAAAGGCTGGTTCTTTATCCCAGGTACGGCAATGCTACCAGATGATCCATCAGGTTGGATTATGGGCATTAACCCACTTGGTATCGGTCCGATTGGTGCGTTGATTAACTTTGTGGTTGCCTTTGTTGTGTCGTACATGACCGCACCGCCATCACAAGAGATTCAAGACTTGGTTGAAAGCGTGCGTTATCCAAAAGGAGCGGGTGCTGCTGTTGACCACTAATCGGCTCTCATCAAAAACTGCTTAAAATCTCGGTTTTAGGCAGTTTTTTATATGGATTTGATTTATAATGATAAAAATTTGGGTGTTGTTTAATACGATAATGTTGAGTTTAGACACTGTGTGTAACTCTATTTTTTTAAAATATATTTTAAGGAAAAAAACATGATGTTTTGGGACATTACGGCAATGATATTTGCAGGCTTTTTATTTGCAGGGCTTGCCATGCCGATTAAGATTTTTTATAAAAAAATGCCAAAATGGTTCATTCCCATCATGGCAGGGCTTGGCATGATGAGTTATCAGGTGTATAGCGAATATTCTTGGTTTAATGACACCAGTGCCAAATTGCCCGATGGAAGCGTGGTGGTGGCAAGCGTGCCAAAGACAACGTGGTTTCGTCCGTGGTCGTACATTAAGCCCCAAGTTTTTCAATTTGTGGTGCTAGATACCGCCAATGTCGTAAGCCTTGATGAGACAACCAAACAAGCTCAGGTGTATTTTTTTGAAAGACGCTTACCTGCCCAAAAATTGGACGTGTTATTTGACTGTCAAAAGGGCGTGCAAAGTTATGTGATAAATCGGGATTTTAGCCGTCTTAATTGGCAAAAATTGGACTATACCGATAAGGCGGTGGGGCTGGTGTGTCGCTAGGCTGGGGCAAAAAAGGGGAGGGGAAACCAAAAGCATGAGACCCCCTGCAAAACTACC
>NZ_MXAP01000060.1:10046-15319 GCF_002027555.1 Moraxella equi | reverse complement strand
AAATGCAAATCATGTCCACATCTATCACAAAACTTAGCATTGGATGCATGCCCGAATTTACCGCATTTTGGGCAGGTAATGGGGTGTAGCTGTGGTCGCATGGTGCGTGACAGCTCAGCGGTAAAAATCCCTGTCGGTACGGCAATGATGGAGTAACCCATAATCATCACCATGCTTGCAATCGCTTGCCCTATCGGGGTTTTGGGGGAGATGTCGCCATAACCCACGGTCGTCAAAGTCACAACCGCCCAATAGATGGATTTGGGGATGCTGGTGTAGCCGTTCTCAGGGCCTTCGACCACGTACATGACCGAGCCAAAAATCGTCACAAGCAGTAATAATGATAGGAAAAAGACGATGATTTTGTGCTGACTGGTGCGAAAGGCAGCCGCCAAAAACCCTGCTTGTTGCATGTAGGATTTGAGCTTAAATACCCTAAAAATCCGCAAAATCCGCAAAATCCGCACCACCAATAAATATTGCGTTCCCACAAAAAAGTAGCTAAGATAGCTTGGCAATAATGCAAGCAGGTCAATCACGCCAAAAAAGCTAAACGCATAACGCTTGCGATTGGGGGCGGAGTATAGTCGTAATAAATATTCTATGGTAAATAAAATGGTAAAAAACCACTCTGCATAAAAAAATAACCGTCCGTATTGCAAACGCAAATACAGCACACTGTCAAGCATGACCACGACCACGCTAAGAGCGATACCGATGAGTAGCACCACATCAAAAAATCGTCCTGCAGGCGTGTCAGTGCCTTCGATAATGATGTGGATTTTCTCTTTTAAGGGCAGGCTTTTTTTGTAAACAGGGGCTTTCATGCAAGATAGAATGAGAGAAAGATGGGCGTATTTTATAATAAAGTTGGGGCTTGGGATAGTATTTTTACAAAATTCTTGTTATGATTGATATGTTTTAGGCTTTTTACATTTGATTTATCATGAGAATCATCATCTTAATGCTACCCCTTGTCCTGACCGCTTGCATGAACATGGCGGATTTTTCTGAAAGTAAGCGTCAAACACCCCAAACTTACCCGACTTACAACCCAAATTGCCAACGCCATGTACCGCCAGCACCACGCACATCACAAGGCTATCCCGACATGAGTTCGCCTGAATATCAAGAAACGCATCATCGCACACATTGCCCCTAGCAAATATTGGCAAATTCGCCCAAACCTTGTATAATAACCTATTTTATTATTTTCATTTAAAAGGTGCATTCTATGGCAGGTCATAGTAAATGGGCAAACATCAAACATCGTAAAGCCAAACAAGATGCCGCAAAAGGCAAAATCTTTACCAAAATCATTCGTGAAATCGTATCCGCCAGTAAAGGTGGCGACCCAGACCCTGCCAACAACCCACGTCTGCGTGCCGTGCTAGAAAAAGCCAACGCCGCCAACATGACCAAAGACGTGATTAAGCGTGCCATTGAGCGTGGTCAAGGGGGCGGAGAAGGCGACAATGTCCAAGAAATCACCTATGAAGGCTATGGCGTGGGCGGTGTGGCGGTCATCGTTGAGACCATGACCGACAACGTAAATCGCACGGTGGGCGAAGTTCGTCATGCGTTTAGCAAGCACGGTGGCAACCTAGGCACATCGGGTTCGGTGGCGTATTTGTTTAGCAAGCGTGGCGAGATTATTTTTAATGATGTGTCGCTCGAAGACAAAGTGATGGAAGTTGCTTTGGAGGCAGGGGCAACGGATATTGAAAATGATGGCGAGAGTTTGCTTGTCATTACCGAACCCAACGACTTTGGGGCGGTGGTGGACGCACTGGCAGGGGCAGGTCTAAAAGCAGACAATGCCGAAGTTACAATGTCGCCAAGTACAACTGCCGACATTGATAATATTGATGACGCTCAAAAAGTGCTAAAAATGATTGACATGCTAGAAGATTTGGACGATGTCCAAGAGGTCTATACCAATGTCAATTTTAGCGATGAAGTAATGGCACAGCTTGACGCTTAATTTGCCTATCGTGATTTTTGGATATGGCAGAAGTGTCATATCCAATTTTTGTTTTTAAAGGAATTTTAACAAAGAATTGGTATTAAGCAATTTAAAATCAAATCAGTTTAATTGATTAACTATTGGAGAACCAATATGATAACATTAGACCTACCACCACAAATTGAACAGCATATCATTGAGCGTGCCGAACAAAAAAGTTTGACGGTCAATGAATTGATTTTGCAATGGGCAAATCAAGATAAGCAAAATAATTCCATTTTATTAACCGATTTTGTCAAAACCTTACCTAACCGCTCCCATATTGGTGATGGATTGGCAATTCAAAAGGCATTGCGTGATGAATGGGATTAAGTATTTATTAGACACTTGCTTTATTATTGAATTGTACAATGGTCATCAAGAAGTGGTTAAAATCATTGAAGAAAACAAGATTGATTTAACTCATTGTGCCATTAGCCCAATTAACCGAATGGAAGTTTTGGGATTTGGTGATTTGGTAGATAATGACAGTCAAAATTTGGAAAAATTATTGGATGTTTTAATGACTTTACCAATTGACAGAAAGATAGAAGACACCGTCATTGAATTAAGAAAACACCATAAAATTAAATTGCCCGATGCAATTGTATTAGCAACCGTATTAACCCACAATTTAGAATTATTAAGCCTTGATATGGGTTTAATAAACAAATACCAAAAAGAAATCGCCAATTGAACTGATTTAAATAATTAGGAAACCCAATGACCACGCTCCCCGACTATGTCCGTGCCATCATCACCGCCACCGTCTATGACGTTGCCATTCGCACTCCGCTTGAACAGGCGGACAAATTATCCGCACGCTTTGGCAATGACATTCGCCTAAAACGAGAAGACCTGCAACCTGTGTTTAGCTTTAAATTGCGTGGGGCGTACAACAAAATCAGCCAGCTTTCGGACGAGCAAAAAGCAAAAGGCATCATCTGTGCATCGGCTGGCAACCACGCACAAGGGGTGGCATATTCAGCAAATCGCTTAAAAATCAATAACTTAATTGTCATGCCCAAAACCACACCCGACATCAAAGTCCAAGCGGTCAAAGCCTTTGGTGGACAGGTGTACCTACACGGCGACAGTTTTGACGAAGCCAACCGTTTTGCCATAGACAAGGCAACCACAGACGGCATGACCTACATCGCCCCCTACGATGACAAAGCAGTCATTGCAGGACAAGGCACGGTCGCCCTTGAGCTGTCGCAAGACTGGCGAGAGATGGAATATGTGTTTGTGCCTGTCGGTGGCGGTGGTTTGGTGGCGGGGATTGCGTCTTTTTTGGGCGAGATTGCCCCGCACATCAAGGTCATTGCGGTGGAATCCGAAGGCTCTGCTTGCCTAAAAGTCTCCCTAGCCGATGGCGAGCGAACTCGCTTACCCCAAGTGTCCTTGTTTGCCGATGGTGTGGCGGTCGCTCAAATCGGTCAAATCCCCTTTGAAGTGGCGGGTCTCACCAAATCCAACGGGCAAGGCAAGGTCATTGACGAAGTCATCACTTGTAATAATGACGAGATTTGTGCGTCCGTCAAAGACATTTTTGAAGAAAACCGCCACATCGTTGAGCCGTCTGGGGCGTTGGCACTGGCAGGACTTAAAAAATATGTCAAACAGCACAATTTGACGGGCAAAAACTGCGTGGCGATTGTCTCGGGGGCAAATATGAACTTTGACCGCCTACGGTACATTGCCGAACGCACCGAGATTGGCGAAAACAAAGAAGCGATTTTTGCGGTGCAGTTGCCCGAAAAAACAGGGGCGTTTTTGGACTTTTGTCGCCGATTGCAAGGGCGTAACATCACCGAATTTAATTATCGGTTGGACGCAACGAGTCCAAGTATTGCCCAAATCTTTGTCGGCATTGGCTTAAAAGACGGTCAGTTTGAGCGCACCACCATTATGGACAATCTGGACAAGGGAGGCTACACCGCCTTTGACTTGACCGATGATGAAGTCGCCAAAACGCACATTCGCTATTTGATTGGCGGACACGGTCGGCTCAATGACGAAAAATTGTTCCGTGTGATGTTCCCCGAACGCCCAAATGCTCTGCTCAATTTCCTAGAAAAACTGGGACAAGATTTTAATGTAACCCTTTTTCACTACCGCAATCACGGGGCAGCCGAAGGACGGGTATTGGTTGGCTTACAGGCAGCCGCCCATTCATCACGGCAAATCGTGGACGCTTTGACTGAGATTGGTTATGATTGTGAAGATTTAAGTGAAAATGTGGGCTATGGGGTGTTTTTGAAGTAGGTAGTCAATTTATGCTAGACCGTCAATTTATTAAACAACACGGCTTAAAGAGTATTGCAGTTGATTTTACCGCTTTGGACAAATCATTGTCAAAGTATGTATTGCCCCTATTTTTTGGCATAATTTTTGTGATGAAATTTCAAGAATTAACGCCCCTTGAAGTCGTGATGATGTCTATATTATTTGTCATTGTTATTTTTTATTTTATTAAACTTACCAAAAATCACGCTGACGAAGTTTGGGAAACGATTGACGGTTTTATTATTGTTATTGGTCAAAAATACGAAAAAATTCTTTTTAGTGATTTGGAGCAAGTAAAATATCATACCAACTGGTTTTTGGATAACAAAAATCCGATTGTTACATTTTATTTTAAAAAGCCCAATCAATTTGGTAAAAAAGTGTACTTTGTTACTTGGGAAGATGCGTCTAATTTTAAAACCGCTTGGACAAAAAACCCCGTAACAGAAAGTTATGTCAATAGCCTACAAGAAAAAATCAACGAGAACACCTAAATGGTAGCAACTGTATCCCTTAAAGAATACAGTTGCTACGATTATCCTAATTTTTGAATTGTGGGAAAATATGACTTTCATTCCAAAAAGCATTGCCAGTGATACGGTTTATTTTCATAAACTACAATATAAAATAATGTATGTGATTGGGGTGGTTTTTATTAGTATTTTTACCTTAACCGCTCTATCAACGGCAAGCAATTCATTAATCATATTTTTATTTTTGTGATTACAGTTATTGTTTTTCATATGATAATCTTTAATTATATGAAAGAAAATATTTTAATCCTTGCTGATGAAGTCAAAGAGGTAGAAAATGGTTTATTTATCAAAAATGGCAAGATTAGTGAAACCATAGAGTATTCAAATATCCAATCCGTAAGTTATCGCTATTCATTCTTTTCCATTAAAAATATGTGGTGGAATGAACATTTGTAAATCCTACCACATTAGGCAATAAAGCAAGATTTATCAGTTGGGCGGAT
>NZ_MXAP01000060.1:0-9877 GCF_002027555.1 Moraxella equi | reverse complement strand
ATTGACAAACAATCCTTTGCCCATAGATAGTAGGGATTAGGCAAGCCCTGTCATCTATCAAAAGAGTCAAACCATGTCCACCCACACCTTCAAAATACACGGCATGACCTGCCAAGCCTGTGCCACTCGCCTAGAAAAAGTCTTAAATAAAAAAGAGTGCGTAGAGCGTGCTGATGTGAACTTTGCCACAGAAACGCTGACCCTTAGCACAACAGAGAGCGTATCTTGTGATGAGATTTTGACATGGATAAAAAAGACAGGCTTTACAGGGGAATTTGTCCAAGACCAATCCCAAACCCCGCCCCATAGTGACGCACCGCCTTATCGCTTGATTGCCCTTGGCGTGTTATCCTTGCCGTTTTGGGTGGGTATGGCAGGCATGATGACAGGCTCGCACGCACTCATGCCCCCAAATTGGGTGCAGTTTGTGCTAGCGAGCATTGCCCAGTTTGCCCTTGCCACACCTTTTTATAAAGGAGCATGGGCAGGGATAAGGGGCGGACTTCTTGGCATGGACGTGCTGGTGGCATTGGGGACGAGCATGATTTGGGCGTATTCTACTCATGCTTATCTTGTGGGCGGTCATGTGTACTTTGAGGCGAGCGTGATGATTTTGACTTTTGTGAGCCTTGGCAAATACCTGGAACACCGCACCAAAACAGGCAGTCTTAATGCCTTATCCAAACTCATGGAGCTACTACCGCAGACGGTCAAGGTCAAGCGTGATAATGCGTTGGCGGACGTTGCGTTGGCAGACGTCAAGGTGGGCGATATTTTGCAAGCCAATCATGGCGACAAAATCGCTGTGGACGGGGTCATCACGGACGGTCAAGGGGATATTACCCAGGCTCATCTGACAGGCGAAAGTGCCTATTTATCAAAAACTTATGGCGATGACGTACTGGCAGGAAGTGTGGTGGTGGACGGCAGTTTTGCTTATCAAGCCCACGCGACAGGCTCACAGACCGCCCTTGGGCAGATGACGGACGCACTGTCGCACGCACAGGGGACAAAAGCCCCGATTGCACGGCTTGCCGACCGTGTGGCGGGTGTGTTTGTGCCTGTGGTGGTGGGGCTTTCGGTGCTGACGTTTTTGGCGAATTGGTATATACTTGGGCAGTTTGACACCGCACTCATGCGAGCGGTTGCCGTGCTGGTCATCGCTTGCCCGTGTGCGTTGGGGCTTGCCACGCCCACAGCGATTATGGCAGGCATGGAGGTGGCAAGTCGGCATGGGGTGCAGTTTTTGGACGCGGTGGCATTGGAGACGGCAGGGCAGATTGGGGCGATAGCCTTTGATAAGACAGGTACGCTGACAAACGGTCATCTTGTGGTGGTGGATAGCCTGAGCCTGACCGATACGCCCACATTGCTTGGCGTGAGTGCAAGCATTGAGAGCCACAGCACGCACCCCCTAGCCCGTGCGATAACTGCTTATGCTCATGACAATCACGCCCCGACATTTACCGCCCAAAATATCCTAAGCCAAGCAGGGCAAGGCATGCAAGGCGACATCGCTGGCGTGGGCGTGGTAAAGGTGGGGACGAGCGGTTTTGTTCATGCTGATTTGGGCGAGAAAGAACACGCCTTTATCCAAGACAATCCCACAGCCAGCCTTGTGTTTGTGGCAATCGATGACAAACTGGCAGGGATTTTTGCCCTAGCCGACACCCTAAAAGCGGACGCCCGCACGCTCATAGACAAGCTAAAAGCGGACGGCATCACGCCCATTATCCTAAGTGGCGACCGTCAAAGCGTGGTGGGCAGCGTAGCAGGTGAGCTTGGCATAGACGGCCATGGGGAGCTATCGCCACAAGATAAATCTTTAAAAATCAAAGAATTACAAAAAACTCACAAAACCGCCATGATAGGGGACGGCATCAATGACGCCCTAGCGATGACCACAGCCGACATCGGCATGGCGGTGGGAGGTGCCACAGACGTGGCGACAGGCTCAGCAAGCGTTCGGCTCATACAGTCGGAGACGGGCGGGGCGATGAGTGTTTATCACGCCCACAAAATCGCCAAATTGACCTTGACGAACATTAAACAAAACCTATTTTTTGCCTTTATTTATAACGTCATCGGCATACCGCTTGCGATGATTGGCGTCTTAAATCCGATGATAGCCAGTATCGCCATGGCATTAAGTTCGCTGTCGGTGCTTGCCAATGCACTTAGGTTAAAAGGGGTGGATTTGAAAAAATGTAAAGGATAAATAAATAGGGTGTAATTTTAATTAAAATTATGGCAAAAAATACACGATGTTGGTAAGGTGCGTACCACGCACCAAATTGTGATTAAATTTATTTTTAAAATAAATTGATTAAAAAATTATCGCACTTAAAATATTTTGAAAAATTGAAAATTGCGCAAATTACAATTCACCCCTTTACTCATTGTGCCTTCATAAGATGAGTATCTGTTACGCCTTACTTGTCGAACGCTTGCCTTTAAACAAAGCTTACTCATTAATCTTTGTACTTTTTATGATTAATAACCATGCCTTTTGGGGCAAGCTGATTGTTAAGCTCTAGGGTAATTCTAAGATAACCATACCTGCCTTTGTGTGTATGATACACCCAACCAACTTAATATTTACCACGGGTTTGTAAGGGTGTGCTGAGCACACCTTTTGATGGCATTACTGCACAAGGCGTGCACAGCACGCCCCTACATCCAAACATTATTGTACTTGTGGTAATTTTAAATTTTCTTGGGTGTATCTAATGGATAGCCATGTTGTTGCCTTAACTCATGAACAATCAAGGTTTTTTCTTGATTGTTGGCTGTTGTGCTTTGTGCTGTGTTAAGGCGATGAGCTTTTTTTAAAACATCTCGCCCTACTTTAAGCTATAAGAGTTTATCAAGCAGCTCATCACGGCTTTTGTCTTTGTCTGCTTTGATGAGTTGGGCTTTGTTGAATGATTTGAACGGCATTAAGCTTAAAGTCTGTGTCATAAACAGCCTTTGCATGTCGTCTTTTGATGCCATCAATGCCATGTGCTTGATGGATTTTAACTCATGGCTCTACAGTCTTGTGGTTTAGATTAAAGTGTTTGACGGTTTGGTGATAAATGTGGTGATTAAGATAATACTCAATCACAGACAGTTTGAAGTCGGTTGTGTATTTTGCCATAGAAAGCATCCCAAAGGTTAGAGTGGCAAGCTTTAGGGGTGGTTCATTAGATAACGGTAGTTTTTAAAAATCACACAAGCCTAGCACTCGCCAATTGGGTCAATTGATACAACGCATGGCGGTATTTGTTATCAGGCAGTTTCATGAGAGCCGTTTGAGCAAGGCGGGTTTCGTCCAACGCTCGATTTTTACAGTATTCCAACGCCCCTGATGATTTCACCAAGCCGATGAGCGTCTCGGCATTGTCCGTTTTGCCTGTTTGTACAGCGATTCTTAGTTTGTCATAGTCATCGCTATTGGCTTGTTTTAGGATTTCTAAGGTTTTGATAATCGGCAAGGTCGGCTTACCTTCGGCTAGGTCATCGCCCAGATTTTTGCCCATCGTTTGGCTGTCACCCATAAAGTCCAGCACGTCATCAATCATCTGAAAGGCATTGCCAAAATGTTGCCCAAAATCAGACAAATTAGCAAGTAACTCCTTGTCATCATGCTTGCCATGAAGTAGAGCCGAACCCACACACGCCATCATGAACAGGCGTGAAGTCTTGCCGTCAATGATTTGTAGGTAGTCACTTTCGGTCGTCTCAATGTTGTGTTGGTGTTGCAGTTGTAGCACTTCGCCTTCGGCAATGTCGCACGTCCCGTCCGAGAACAGCTTTAATAATGTCATATCGCCAAACCCCGTCAAAAGGTTGAACGAGCGAGCGATGAGATAGTCGCCCACCAGCACAGCCGTGGCATTGTTCCAAGTGGCGTTGGCGGTCGGTCGCCCCCGTCTCATGCCAGACTCATCAATCACGTCATCATGCACGAGCGTGGCGGTATGGAGCATCTCGGTAATCGCTCCAAGTTCTAGGCTTGGTTGATACTGCTCATCCTTTATCATGCGTGAGATAAGCAAGGTCATCAAAGGTCGCATACGCTTACCGCCTGCGTTGATGACGTGGTCGGACACTTTCATGATGAGCTGAACCTTGGAATTTAGCGAGCCAAAAACCTGCTTGTCCATGACGGCAAAATCATCGGCAACAACGGATAAAATCTCAGAATACGTGGGCGTGGTCATTGTCATTCTCAAAACTAAAATGGGGCTATGATAGCACATTTGAGGGCATTGGGCAAAAGGGTTATTTGGCAGATTGCGTGTCTTGATTGTCCGATTGACGTTCGGCAAGCCGTTCTTCGGCGGTGTCATAGACGGCATTTTTCTCACGCTTACCCACCGCGATGACAAACACCATCACTTTATCATCTTCAACCTGATACACAAGGCGATAACCTGCTGAGCGTAATTTGATTTTGTATAAATTTTGTCCACCGCTTAGGCGATTGGCGATGATGTGCGGATTTTGTAGTAAATTAATCCCAATTCGCACCAATTCTACATTTTGAAAAATGTTTTGTAGAGTCGTGCTGAGCACGCCCTATAAACATAATATATCATCAAGGGCGTGTGCAACACGCCCCTACACTGGTGTATTTTGAAGTTAAACGAGTATATAATACCTTAGCCAGCCTCTTTTTAAACTGCGTTTTTATGGTGTCGCCCAGTTTTTGCCATTCTTTTAAGACTCGCTCGTCAAATTCTAATCCATACATTAATTCGCACATTAAAACTCGTCCAAACTGACTTTGATGCGTGGGGCAGGATTATCAAGGCGTTCTTTGGCAAGGGCTAAAAGCTCACTGTCTTCATCGGTCAAAACCACCGTCTTAAAGGGTAATTTTTTGTGATAAGCCACATATTGCAAGGTTTGGCGGATAAGCTCGGACGGTGTCACGCCAAGTTCTTGCAATGCCAAAAATGATTGGGTTTTTAGGTCATCGTCCACACGAGCCACGATAGTTGCCATAATATACCTATTTGTCTATAAATTTGTCAATACAATTATAACACAACTTTTTTATCGTTCAAGAATAACCATAAATTATCAATTTATAAAAATCCATAAACTATTTTTAAAATTTTTGCCCTTTTTCTCACTTTTCATCTTGTCAAACGGTGTAAAACTGTGCATAATACCCCTTTGACCAAACCCAATAAATACAGGCAGGTATTATGTCTTTTTTAACCCACCATACAGAAATTGATGATGTGAATATTGAAAAAATCACACCCCTAACCACCCCCGCCGAACTAAAACGCACCTACCCCCTATCTAGCCAAGCATTTAGCACAGTGCTACACGGTCGTAAGGTCATCGAAGACATTTTGGATGGCGTGGACAAGCGTATCTTGGTTGTCGTTGGCCCTTGCTCTATCCATGATGTCAATGCCGCCCATGAGTATGCGGACAAATTAAAAGTGTTGGCGGACGAGCTAAAAGACGAGCTGTTTATCGTCATGCGTGTATACTTTGAAAAGCCACGCACCACCACAGGCTGGAAGGGGCTTATCAATGACCCCGACATGGACGACAGTTTTGACATTGAAAAAGGGCTTGGCATGGCTCGTAAGCTACTTTTGGAGCTTAATGAAAAAGGCTTACCCTGTGCCACCGAAGCCCTTGACCCCAACACCCCCCAATACATGCAAGATTTGATTAGCTGGTCGGCAATCGGAGCCAGAACCACCGAATCACAAACCCACCGTGAGATGTCAAGCGGTTTGTCTTGCCCTGTCGGTTTTAAAAACGGTACGGACGGCTCCATGACTGTGGCAGTAAACGCCATGCAAGCGGTCAGCTCAGGGCATAGCTTTTTGGGTCTATCATCAGACGGACAAGTGTCTATCATCAAATCCAAAGGCAACAAATACGCCCATGTTGTCTTGCGTGGCGGTAACGACCAGCCCAACTATGACGAAACCGCCATCGCAGCCGCCGAAAACGAGCTTGCCCGTGGCAAAACCAACGGCAAAATCATGGTAGACGCAAGCCATGCCAACTCTGGCAAAGACCCCTACTTACAGCCCATGGTTATCCAAAACATCGCAGGGCAAATCCAAAAAGGCAACAAATCTATCATGGGTCTCATGATTGAAAGCCACCTAAAAGGCGGTCGCCAAAATATCCCTGCCGACCTAAGCCAATTAGAATACGGCAAATCGGTAACGGACGGTTGCTTAGATTGGGACAGCACAGTGGACGTGTTACGTCAGTTTGCCAAAGACGTCAAAGAGCATTTGCCAAATCGTTAAAACTGGCGGTAAAAACCTTAAATCCACAAATAAAGGCGGAGCGATTCGCCTTTATTTATAGGTAAACCAAATTAAATACATTAAGAAATACCCGACCTTTTACAACCATCTAACCTGTAGAAACGTTGTAAAATACACCACCTGTTTTGCTTGAAAAATCAAACCCAGCTCAACCCATCTTTAAGCCATTACTCACAGTCAAAACATAACAATCCCATACTTTTATTGTGGTGAATTTTTTTGTATAATAGCAATGATATTCATTCAACATCATACATTATGACAAGCAAAAAATTCAAAAAACCCTTGATTTTTATCATCATTTTGATGATTGGTGTGGCATGTGCTACTTTCTTTTTTTATCAAAAACAACCACCAAAACAGCAATACCTCACGCACACCGCTGGGCTTGCCAACATCGAGAGTACTGTCATCGCAGGCGGTCAAGTCTATGCCGAGGAACTCATTGACGTGGGAGCTCAGGCGACTGGGCGTGTGGACAGACTGCACGTCAAGCTAGGACAACGGGTCAAAAAAGGCGAACCCATCGCCGATATCGATGCCACTCAGCAAAAAAATGCCCTAAAAGATGATGAGGCAAGCTACAAATCCTTGCTTGCTCAGCACGACATCAAAAAAATTCAGCTCGCTCAAATCGAGCATGAATTTAACCAACAAAAGCAAGGCTATCAAGCAGGCGTGGTGGCAAAAATAGACTACACCAAAGCAAAAACTGCCCTATCCACCGCCCAAAAAGAGCTGACCGCCAGTCTCGCCCAACTCGAACAAGCCAAACTCAAAATCGCCACCGCCAAAACTAACCTTGCCTACACTCGCATTACCGCCCCCATGGATGGTGTGGTGGTGGCGGTCGTTACCAAAGAGGGTCAAAACATCAACGCCATGCAGTCATCACCAACCATCATCAGGCTGGCTCAGATTGATACGGTGCAAATCAAAGCCAAATTCTCCGAAGCGGACATTCCCAAGCTAAAAACAGGCATGACTGCCCACTTTACTATTTTGGGCTTGCCAAATCGACAGTTTGAGGCAACGCTCCAAGATTTAGAATTATTCCCCATTGATACCACTGCTCAATCAGGGGCGGTGTATTATTATGGACTGCTCAGTGTCCCAAACCCCGACCATGAACTCTTTATCGGCATGACCGCAAACGTTACTGTCATCATTGACAAAAAAGAGCAAGCACTCACCATTCCCATGACCGCACTTGGCAAACAGCTCTCTGATGATACCTTTGAGGTACAAGTCATTGATGATGAACACAGCTCCACCCCCACCATCGAGACTCGCACCATCAAAACAGGCATCAACGACAAGCTCTCTACCGAAGTGCTGTCTGGATTGAAACAAGGCGAAAAAGTGGTGGTCGCCACCTCAGACGGCACGGTCGAAAGTGTCAGCATGGGGTTATGACATGGCAACACCCATTTTATCGCTAAAAAACATCAAAAAAAGCTTTGCTTTTGGTGATGACTCCCTAGAAGTGTTAAAAGGCATTAACCTTGATATTTATAGAGGGGAAATGGTCGCCATCGTGGGGCAATCAGGCTCTGGCAAATCCACGCTCATGAACATCATGGCGTGTCTGGACACGCCAACATCAGGCGAGTATCGGATTGACGGTCTTTGTACCAAAGAGATGGACAGTGAGCAGTTGGCAAGCCTAAGACGAGATAAGTTTGGCTTTATTTTCCAGCGTTATCAATTACTTAGCAGTCTCAATGCCACCGCCAATGTCGCCATGCCTGCCATCTATGCAGGGGTGGGTCAAAAAACTCGTGAGCAAAAAGCCCAAGCCCTACTTGCCAAACTGGGGTTAGAACAACGCCTCGACCATTATCCCAACCAGCTCTCAGGCGGGCAACAACAGCGAGTATCTATCGCTCGTGCCTTGATGAATGGCGGACAAATCATCTTTGCGGACGAACCCACAGGGGCGTTGGACAGCCAAAGTAGCCGTGATGTCATGGCAATTTTGACTGAGCTAAACCGTGAGGGACACACGATTATCCTAGTAACCCACGACCCCAAAATCGCCCAAAGTGCCAAACGTGTGATTGAAATTTTTGACGGTCAAATCCTAAGCGATAACAACAGCGATAATGCCCCAAATACCGCCCAAGATTTTCAACAAAACACCCATCGTACGCTAAATTTTCAAGCCATCGGTCGCATCAAAGAGGCTTTTCACATGGCGATTTTGACCATGCTTGCCAGCAAAATGAGAACGCTTTTGACCATGCTTGGCATCATCATCGGCATCGCCTCTGTGGTACTTATCGTAGCACTTGGCAACGGCTCAAAACAGCAAATCCTAAGCCAAATCAACAGCATCGGCTCATCCACCATCAGTGTTTTTATGGGCAGTGATGACGAGGACGACACCACACCGCCCAATGATTTGACCTTTGATGACATGTATGCACTCGAAACATTGCCCTTTGTTGCCAGTACCTCGCCCGACTTGAGCATGAGCATGCAGGCTCAAGTTGGCAATCACAGCAAAGGCGTGCAGGTGGACGGCGTGGGTCTCAACCATCATCGTTTGCAAAATGTGCAGTTTGTCGCAGGGGGCATGTTTCGCCAAAGCGATTTGGATAATTTTAGCCAAAACGTCATCATCAGCGAAAAAACCAAACAAGCTTTTTTCAAACAAAACAACGCTTTGGGGCAAATTCTCATCTTAAATGGTGTGCCGACCAAAGTGGTGGGCGTATTTAAATACAATGGCATTGAGGGCAATTTTGACCGCAATCTCAAAGTATGGCTTCCCTATCGTACCTACCAAGCCCGCTTTGCAGGCGAGTCGCCACGCCTAAACAGCATTACGGTACTACTAAAACCAAACGAGTCGTCCGCCCTTGCCAGCGAAAGCATCAGCCAGCTTTTGACCCAACGGCACGGCAAAAAAGACTTTACCCTATTTAACAGCGACAGCCTTGCCAAAACGGTCGAAAAAACCGCCCAATCCTTAACCCTGCTCATCGGGGCGATTGCGGTCATCTCGCTACTGGTTGGTGGGATTGGCGTGATGAACATCATGCTCGTCTCCGTTACCGAACGCACAGGCGAGATTGGCGTGCGTATGGCGGTGGGGGCAACTTATGGCGACATCGTTTGGCAATTTCTCATCGAGGCGATGGTGGTGTGTGCGTTGGGCGGTGTGCTTGGGGTGCTTTTGGCGTTTGGGCTTGGCGGACTGTTACAACTCTTTGAAATCAAAGTCATTTTCTCAGCAACTTCCATCGCCCTTGCGGTGGGTTGTGCTAGCCTGATTGGGCTTGTTTTTGGGCTAATGCCTGCTCATAAAGGGGCAAAACTAAATCCCATCGAAGCATTAAACAAAGGATAAATAATGAATAATATCAAACAGTTAATCATCATCACAAGCATCATTACCCTAACCGCTTGTCAAAGTACCCCACCACCCAAACCCACCGCCCCCACGCCCATCATGGTGGACAATACCGCCCATTGTTTGACGATTGATGACCCCATTTGTCATCACGATTGGTGGACGGTGTTTGGCGATGAGGTGTTAAATGATTATATAAAAAACCCCACTCTCAACTTAA
>NZ_MXAP01000006.1 GCF_002027555.1 Moraxella equi | reverse complement strand
AAGTTCGGTTGGTATAGATACGCACATCACGCTTGCCAACTTACAACGCATGGCAAGCAGGCTCTATAATCCTGACAGCGTACAAGTGTGGGTGGATATGCAAAGGAGCCTTGATTGACACATAAACAAACCGCCCCAAATGGAGCGGTCTTTGATAAGCAATACTGATAAGTAAAACTTATTTTTTGCCACGATTGGCGAATGCACCAAAACGCTTGTTGAAGCTTGCCACACGACCTTCGTTAGAGGCTTGACGTTGCTCGCCTGTGTAGAACGGGTGAGAAGCACTTGAAATATCAAGTGGGAAGTATGGGTACTGGGCACCTTCATATTCACGAGTGGTTTTGGTTGCCACAGTAGAGCGAGTTAGGAAATAAACGTCCGCATTGGTGTCGTGGAACAATACTTCTCGGTATTCTGGGTGAATGTCTTTACGCATGATAAAAAATCCAATGAACCTAAGCACTAATAAAAAGGCATTTTCAAGCAACGCTTGCCGATTGTAGCCATATCATCATCAACCAACTTTGACATGATACACCACACCGTCATTTATTAGCCAACATAGGTGGGAAATGGGTTGGGAAATAAAATTGCTATTTTATAAGAAAAACCCTCAAATTTCAAGTCATTTTTAAAGCCAAGACGACATTTAGAAATAATAAAGGCATACCATAGGCACGCCTTTATTCATCTTAATAAGTAGTCAGCATTTGCTTATAAGCAGTATAACTGGTAATCATCATCACAGGCATCAGCACCAACAGACCAAGACCAAAAGGAATTATCGCCACCAAGCCAGCAATGATGAGCAAAATACCCAGCACCAAAAACGGCAAGATGTTTTTAAGGCACGCTTTAAAACTCAAACTCATCGCTGAAACAGCAGACATGTCATGAAACAAAATCAAAATCGGAGCAAGATACATGCACATGACGAGCGGAATATAAAAGAGTAGCCCCACTAACATAATCAAAACAAGCACCAAGTTTGCCCCTTCGCCCAGCACGCTACCCATACCAACACCAAGCATCGTGGCAATTAAGGTAAAGATGACAGCAAACACAATCAGTGCCACAAAATTTACCACAATGAGCAAAACCTGCTGTAAGGCATTATGGCGAAACCCCATGAAAAAATCACCAAAGCTGGTTGGCTCATCCATGTCAATTTGATACGCCACATACGCCACGCCTGCCAGCACAAAAGTCCCCACAAAACCCACAATCAAGCCAACAATCGGAATGAGGGATAAGACAATCAGTGCCAAAAAATAAAAAATGGTAAAACCCACCCAAAGCAGTGGGCGAGCCATAAAAATCGCCCAAGCCTCTTTAAGCCAGTCCAAACCACTGCCCGCAGGCAATCTGTTTGGCTCATCAAGCAGTTCGCCCTGCATGTCGCTCGCTTCATACAGTACCGACTCTGGGGTTTGGTAAGGGTTATAATCGTGGGGTGGTTTCTCTAAATTCATAAATCGCCCTAATTTGCAATGATACACTAATAATAAAAACGTTTTTTATTTTAAACATTTGTATTGCAAATTGCAAGGATTTGTTAAGATAATGTTATTTAAGCAAAAATTTGCTATACTTTGATTTTATAAATTAGATTTATTTAAACCCAACAAGGAAAATCCATGCAACTATCCAACCTAGAACATCTACCCAACCACACCATCACCGAACGCCTAGACGTGGTCTATGGCAGTACTGTCCGCACCAAGCACGTTGGTAAGGATTTTTGGCGGGGCTAAAAAACATCGTGGGCGGGGAGCTTGTCGCCTATACCGAGCTGTTAGAAGAAGCCCGCCAAGAAGCGTTGGAGCGTATGATAGACAAAGCCCATGCAATGGGAGCGGATGCTGTGGTGGGCGTGCGCTTTTCTACGTCCAATGTAGCGGTGGGTGCGTCTGAGATTTTTGTTTATGGCACGGCGGTAAAAGCGGTGCGAAATGCCCCGTTTGAAAACACACAACAGCCCCCTGCGTTTAATCCGACTTCGTTTGAGTAATTGATATGAATATTATCAAGCTGATTTTTGATAATCTGCAAATCGTCATCGCCATTATTTTGTTTTTTGTGGGGTGGTATTTTGGTACGATGAATGAGCGTAAGCACTTGGCAAGCCTTGATGATGACGAGCATTTGCTTGGGCATATTATCATCTCAAACGAACGCTTTTTTGTGCCAATGGTGCAGACGGACAGTACGCTTGTGATGGGCAGTGTGTCTATCGCCCAAGATAGATTTAAGCTTATGTTTGCTGATTTTTTGAGCTTGTTTGGCAAAAATTTGACCGTGTATGAGAGTCTTTTGGAGCGTGGCAGGCGTGAAGCGATTGTGCGTATGAAACAGCAGGCGCATGAATACGGCTATAATCAAATCTATGGCGTACGCATTGAGACATCAGCGATAGACGGTGGTGGTGTGGAAGTGCTTGCCTATGGCACGGCGGTGATGAGTGTGGGCAATCCGAATGTACCGCCAAGATTGCCAAGGAGTGTTTGATATTTAGTCAAACACCTGCCCAAACCATGCCAATAACTCTTGATAGGATTGATTGTCTCGGTTGATAAGATTATCAATCTTTTGGGCAAATAGGCTTTGCGTTCCTAAATGCGGATGTTTTTGCCATAAAAGCCAAGTACCAATTGTAACTTTTAATTGTTGTGATGATTTAAATTTTTGTTTTGGGATATTCTTGATAATATTCTCAATATAATCATAAAATTCTTGTTCATCTTGATGAATGTTTTCTTTTATCCAATGTTCAATCGCCCCACTGTCTTTATTATTGGGCATAATCCAAACGCCAATATCAGGTCTTTGAATAGTCTCTGATTGATGAATGGCGATATTGGCATTGGGTTTTAATAAATAATCATAATCGGATAATTTTTTGGTAATTCTTGCATGAGTTTTTAAAAATCCTTGACCGTCTTTTTCAAAATCAGCGTCTATAATAATGCCCAATTTCTCCACACGCTTATTTTGAATTTGTAATAATAAATCATCTAGGGCTTCATCAATCACACCGCCTTTATTGTCATGAAAAGATAAATCAATAGCCGTAGGGCTAAGAATGTCAATATTTTGGATACTATCAACGGTTATTTGATGATATTGACAAAATAACTCAAAGAAAGCAACGTCTGTTTTTCCTTCTACCAACAAAAATCTACTCATCGGACATCAACCCCTAGGTTTAGCAAACGTTGCAACTGACTTTCATCAACGGTATTGGCGGTAATCTGACTTGTGCCGTCTTTATATTGCTCTTTGGTCATTTGAATTAAAATGCCTTCAATGTCCGTTCTTTCTTGGGAAATTTTGGAAAATGCTCGGATACAGTCATTGCTATGGGTTGTGGCAAATACTTGCACATTAAAACGCTCGGCAAGCTCAAATAACAAGCCCCACACTTTTTCTTGGACTTTATAATGCAAGCCATTATCAAATTCATCAATCAATAATAAACCGTCTTTGGCTTGGTGTAGATTTAAAATAAGCTGTAAAATACGTTTCATGCCGTCGCCCATACTGTTTAATGGTATAGGTTCATCAAAGTTTCTTAATTTAACAATTGGAAATCTATCAACTTTATCAAGCAAAGAATGTTTATTAATTGAAATAAATCTTAAACCTTCAATATCTGGCTCAATAATTTTTAATGCCTCAATAATAAATATTTCATAATTTGTTAAAGCTATTCCATCCCAAATTCTTGCCAAGTCATCTAGCTCCAAGAATGAAGTTGGTATATATCTAAATTCCTTATACCCATATATCATGTTTTCTAATTCATCACGATAAAAGTCAATAGCATCAACATTTAAAACAATTCTATTTATTGTTTGATTGTTGTATTCAACTTTAATCAACTCTTCAACACCATTTCTTTGTCTAGTTTTGTTTAGCAATACCTTTGGTAAAATTTGACGAGTTCGCTTAATTTGATATTCACCATCATTGAAGGTGGTTTCTTCTGTTTTCACCAATTCCACAATATGCTCAAGACTCAAAAAGTTATTTCCAACCTCTCCAATAATAATTTTTTCCCCGTACTCTATTGGGTAATTTCTACCATAAAAAAAGCTAGCATATGGCAAGGTGTAGCTCATGATGTTGTTATCGTTATACAATCTTGGTTCATTATGTTCCGTTGCAATCTCATCCAAGATATGCTCATCTGCACGACTAGCATAAATCCTTAACGCCTCCAATACCGAACTTTTTCCTGAATTGTTTTCACCAACAATTAAATTGACTCGTCCCAATTTTTTAATTTTAACGTCTTTTAAGGCACGAAAATTCTGTATTTGCAATGATGATAGCATGGCTCACCCCTTGATGATTTCAATCTATTTATTATACTATTGTGTGTGGTTTTTTGCTATAATAAACAAATTTTTACATCAAAAAGGCACTCTCATGACCCTACCCACCACCTACACCCCGTCCGACATTGAACAAAAATGGTACACCACTTGGGAAGACAAGGGCTATTTTCGCCCCACCCTTGATAAGCCAAAATCCTTCTCTATCGCAATTCCTCCGCCAAACGTAACAGGCTCGCTCCATATGGGACATGGCTTTAACAACACCATTATGGACGCTCTGACTCGCTTTCATCGCATGAAAGGCTACAACACGCTATGGCAACCAGGTACCGACCACGCTGGTATCGCCACGCAAATGGTGGTAGAGCGTCAGCTAGGCTTAGACGGCATTAGCCGTCATGACTTGGGGCGTGAGAAGTTTATTGAAAAAGTGTGGGAATGGAAAGGGCAGTCAGGTGGCAACATCACTCGTCAAATCCGCCGTCTAGGCTCGTCCGTGGACTGGTCTCGTGAACGCTTTACCATGGACGATGATTTGTCCAAAGTGGTCAAAGAAGTCTTTGTCCGCCTGTATGATGAAGGGTTGATTTATCGTAAAAAACGCCTTGTCAATTGGGACTGTAAATTAAAAACCGCCATTAGTGATTTGGAAGTGGAAAATCGTGATGAAAAAGGCTTTATGTATCACGTTCGCTATCCTTTTGCCGCTGGGCAAACGGACGCCAATGGAGCAAGCCTTGACGGCAAGTATATGCACATTGCCACTACTCGCCCAGAGACCATTTTGGCAGACGGCTGTTTGGCGGTACATCCTGATGACACACGCTACACGCACCTTTTGGGTAAAATGGTGCATGTGCCATTGACCGACCGTGTCATTCCTGTGCTGGCTGACCCTTATCCTGACCCTGAATTTGGTACAGGGTGCGTAAAAATTACCCCTGCCCACGATTTTAATGACTACGAAGTCGGCGAACGCCACGATATTGAGATTATCAATTTAATGAATTTGGACGGCACAATGAATGAAAATGCTCCGTCTAATTATCAAGGGCTTGACCGTTTTGAAGCTCGCACCAAAATTATTGACGATTTACAAACACACGGCTTTTTAGAAAAAGTAGAACCCCATGAATTAAAACGCCCCTATGGCGACCGCTCTGGTACAGTTATTGAACCATTACTTACCGACCAATGGTATGTCAAAATTGATGAGCTTGCTAAACCTGCGATAGATGCGGTGCAAAATGGCGATATTAAATTTGTCCCAGAACAATATACCAATATGTACATGGCGTGGATGCGTGATATTCAAGACTGGTGTATCAGCCGTCAGCTGTGGTGGGGACACCGCATTCCTGCGTGGTATGATAACAATGGCGGTGTCTATGTGGGGCGTGATGAAGATGAAGTGCGTGCCAAATATAACTTGGGCGACACCCCCCTTCGTCAAGATGAAGACGTGCTAGATACTTGGTTTAGCTCCGCTTTGTGGACGTTTAGCACGCTTGACTGGACAGGGACGGACGCCGACTTTGACAATGCCATTTTACAAAACTTTCACCCCACAAGCGTCCTAGTTACAGGCTTTGACATCATTTTCTTTTGGGTTGCCCGCATGATTATGATGACACTTCATTTTGTCAAGGATAAGGACGGCAAGCCACAAGTACCGTTTCATACCGTCTATGTACACGGCTTGGTGCGTGATAGCGAAGGGCAAAAGATGAGTAAATCCAAGGGCAACGTGCTTGACCCCTTGGATTTGATTGATAGTATTGACCTTGAAAGTCTGGTCGCCAAACGCACGACAGGGCTGATGAACCCCAAAGATGCCGTTAAAATTGAAAAAGCCACTCGTAAAGAGTTCCCAGAAGGCATTCTTGCCTATGGTACTGATGCGGTGCGTTTTACCTTTGCAAGCCTAGCGAGTACAGGGCGAGACATCAATTTTGACCTAAAACGTGTGGAAGGCTATCGCAACTTCTGCAACAAAATTTGGAACGCCACTCGCTTTGTCTTGATGAACGTAGAAGGCAAGCCAATCAGCGACACGCCCCGCCCCGAGCTTTGGGAATTATCCGAAAAATGGATAATAAGCCGACTACAAAAATGCGAGCAAGCGGTAAACTTGGCGTTTGAGACCTATCGTTTTGACCTGGCAAGCCAATCTATTTATGACTTTATTTGGAATGAATATTGCGACTGGTATGTGGAGCTTGTCAAGCCTGTCCTAAACGATGAGAGCGTATCTGATGAGCGTAAAGCTGAGATTCGCCGTGTGCTGTTGTCGGTGCTGGAAGTTGCCTTGCGTCTCACGCACCCCATTATGCCGTTTATCACCGAAGAGATTTGGCAAACGCTTGCTCCCATGCTTGGGCAGACAGGCGAGAGTATCATGCTTGCTCCATTCCCTGTGGCGGACGATGAACGCATTGACGAGCAAGCCGAAAATGATATGGCATGGCTACAAAGCCTTATCGGTGCGGTGCGAAACATTCGTGGCGAGATGAAACTGGGCAATGCCGTACGTCTGCCTGTGCTACTACAAGGCGTAACGGACGAAGAGAGAGCAAGCCTTGCACGCATTGAAAGTCAGTTTAAAGCCCTTGCTAAGGTTGAGCGTTTGGAATTTTTAGGTAATGATGAAAAAGCCCCATTATCATCATCAAGTGTGATTGGGCAAGCAACGGTGTATGTACCGATGAAAGGCTTGATTGACCCAACGGCAGAATTAAACCGCCTGCAAAAAGAATTGGACAAACTAACCAAACAATATGACCAAATTGCAAATAAACTGGCTAATGAAAGTTTTGTTGCCAAAGCACCGCCTGCGGTTGTGGAAGGTGAAAAAGCAAAATTGGCGGAGTTGGAAGGGCAGATTGGAAAGGTGAAGGAGAGTGTGGAGCAAATCAACAATATGTGATTTGTAATTGATTAAAAACTAAGCATAATCAAGGGAATGATTGTGCTTGGTTATTTGAAATTTTGGAGAAAACAAATGCTACCAAGAGACACACACTGTAATTATCCTTATTGCGGCAATGAAATCTTTAAAAATCAAAAATATTGCATTTTACATTGTCATCAAGATATCGCAACGCAGGAAGATGAGTGGTATTTTGAAAAATTATTTTTAAAATATCTAAAAGATAAGATTTGTGACTATTTGCCAAGGTCTATTGGTACTAATTTAGATGATTACATAAGTGTCAGCGATTTTTTTAGGAACAACGATGTGATTGATTTTTTGAAAGAAAATTATATAACCATATCAGACATATATTTTCCAAAATTTTTCCATTTAAGTTCATTAAATTATCTACCTCTTTGTAGAAAAATAGAATTTTCAGGTTGCCATTTTAACCAAAAAGAAATATTTATTAATGGTTCTAATGTAAAATTCTATTGCTGTACTTTCAATTGTAACATTGAAAAACATTTCCATAATAATTTTTTTAAAAATTACGATAATGAAATTGATATCTTTAGCGAATGCCTATTTAAAGATAGGATTTTATTTAATGGTATCAATTTTTCAGAAATTAATATTAATTCTTTATTTTGCAACTGTGTTTTTGATAAAAACATAATTATAGAAAATTCTACCATTACTTTTGATATTTTTAGATTTTATCATCATATTGGCACTCCAACTTCTGAAAAAAATGATGTTGATAAATTTAGAAAAATAAAATATTTAAATATTAGAAATTGCAAATTTGAGAAAAAATTTATTTTAAATAATTTTGAAATTAATGAATTATATATTTTAGATAGTATATTTCAAGACAAACTAGAAATTAAAAATAGTCAATGTAAAAAGTTTGAATTTAAAAATTCAAATGTAGAGAAGGTTTCTGATTTTTTTGAAAGCCATTTTGATAGATTTGAAATGCGTAAAAGTATTTTTAGGGATTTTGCGGGGTTTGAAAATACAATTTTTGGCACAAAGGAGTTTGGCAAAGCAACTTTTACCTATGTTACTTTTATGAGTTTTGCCAATTTTAGGGGAGCCACATTTAATTTTGGACTGGATTTATCTAATACAAATTTAAAAGAAAGCCCTAATTTTTTGGGAATAAACATATTATCAGACAACACCAATCGTGAAACTTTTAGAATTATCAAAAATTCTTTTGATAAAAATGGCAATCATATTGAGGCAAATAATTACTTTATTCAAGAGATGAAGTCTTACAAATACGAACTTAAGGGTACAAAAGGTAACTTTTCAAAGAAATTTATTGTATACTTAAATGGTTTTATTTCCTCTTTTGGTCAATCATATTTAAGACCATTTTTTATTCTTATTATATCCATTATGGTGTATAATGGTTTAATTTATGGACAACAATTTTATTTTGTGGGTGAGGACTGCATATTTTATAATTTTGTTAATAACTTAAATAATTCATCAAGAAATTTTTTGCCTTTTTCAAATTTTCTAAAAGATAGGCAAGGCATTGAATTTATTAGCCTGTTATTTTATATTTGGTTTTCTATTTTAATTTGGCAAATTGTAGTAGCTGTCAAACGACATACAATTAGATAGCTATTTTAAGAACAATGCCTTAACCACCCCAAACACCACACTATGCCCCTGTACAATAACGTCAATATCAGGGGCATAGCCACCGCCCATCGTTACCACCGTTGGTAGTCGCCTATTAAACAGTGTTTCAATCACATACCGCTCTCTCTCGTACAGCCCATTCATTGTCAGATTTATCCGCCCAAGCCTATCGTCAGCCAGCACATCCACCCCTGCTTGATAAAAGACAAAATCAGGGTTAAAATCATCTAGCACTTTGGGCAAATGGTATTTTAACAGCGATAAATAGTCATCATCGCCCGTCCCGTCAGGCAGGTTAATGTCCAAATTGGATCTGGGTTTGTGATAGGGATAATTTTTCTCGCCGTGCATACTCATCACAAAAACATTGGCATTGTTCGCCATAAGGGACGCATTGCCATTGCCTTGATGAACATCTAGGTCAAGGATTAAAATGCGTTTGGCAAGCCCTTCTTTTAACAGCACATTGCTCGCCACACAAATGTCATTTAAAATACAAAAGCCTTCACCACTGTCCGCAAAGGCGTGGTGCGTCCCACCCGAAGTGGACAGGCTAATGCCGTCATTTAAGGCAAATTTGGCACATTCAATCGTTGCCCCAACCACCAGCCGTTCACGGTCTATCAGCTCTTTGCTCATCGGCAAGCCAATTTTTCGGCAGTCTTTGGGCGATAAAGTCAGATTATCAAGGGCGTGCCAATAGTCGGCGGTGTGCGTGGTCAAAATCTCGTTCACGCTTGCCATTTTTGGGGTAAAAAAACTGCTCGGGCGTGGCAATGCCGTCCGCAATCAGTTTTTTGGGCAAAAGTTCATATTTTGCCATGGGGAAACGGTGTCCATCTGGCAAGGGCAGGCAAAATTCTGGGCAATGGGCGATTTTAAAGGACATAAAGATTATTGGGCGGTGTGGGTGGGCAGAAAAAACGTCCGCTTTTCATCGTCCACAACCGCCTTTATCTCATCGCCCACGTCCACATAATCCCCTACAAACTGGCTTGGCTCATCGTCCGCCAGCACGAGCGTCATGATACCCCGAGCCACTTCGGTAAGTCCTGCCAGAGCTTGTAGATAACAGCCGAGCGATTTGTCGGTTAATGGGTTAAATTCCACATCAAAGGCAATCTTGGCACGCACTTCGCCGTCTGTGGGGTCAAACTCAATCCCACCAAAACTTACGTTCATGTTCATCTTGGCAATCTCCATGAGCATGGCGGTATAATGACTCACAGGCACGCTGTCGTCTAATATGCCAAATGCCGAGACAAGCTGATTGTCCTCGTTGATACGAAACACGCACGTCCAGTCGTTCTCACGGTCGGTAAAGCCCATGATAAGATGGTGTGTGTGTCCGCCGTCATCAGGTGAGCGGTGGTCGTATTTCCAGTCTTGTTTGTCAAGCCATGCCATGATGTCACGGGTTATGGGGTGCGATGTGGGCTTGGCGGTGGGAGCGGTTAGGATTTGTTTGGATTTGGCGGTTTTTGGGGTGTCTTTTGCCTTGTCCACTACTTTATCCGCTGTCGTGTCGGAATTGGGTTTTTTAAATAGACTTTTGATTTTTTTAAACATAAGATTGCCTTGGTTGTATTTTAAGAAGTTGTATGCCTAACGAGCTTGATATTTACCGCGGATTTGTAGGGGTGTGCTGAGCACAGCCTTTGATGACATTACCGTACAAGGCATGCTCAGCACGCCCCTACATCCACACATCATTGCGTCTGTAATAATTTTAAAATTTCTTGGGCGTATTTCAAGAATTAGCATAACAAAAAATAAGGGAATTAAAAAGCATTATTTGGGGTTTTTGGGGATTTTTCAATTTGACAAATTTTAACAAGGCATATTTTAAATCATCATTTACTTACTGTTAAATACTGTGGTGCAGGCAACCAAAATGACTTATCATAACGGTAATGGTCGGCACAATCCACGATGATGATACTGTCCTGCTTTTCATGCCAAATAAAGTGTAGCGCCATATCAGACGTGTGATAACGCTCCGTTAGGCTTAGGCGGTAGGACGGTATGCCAATGTGATAATGCCACAAATGATTGGTGTAGGTATAGGTATAATTGGGGTCGGTTGGCGATAGACTTTTCCAAGACGGGCTAATTTTACCTTTATAATGACAAAAAACGGCATGGTTAAATCCATGTTGCTCAACCAAATAAATAAAATCCACAATCGCATTTTGTAAATTGGGCGGAAAATTAGGATATTCTTTTACAAATTCATCGCCAAGTAAAATATCGGTCATAAAAAAGCCCTGTTTGTCATCAGGGCGTATTACATCAGGATTGTTTAGGCATGGTTAATTTGTTTGGCACGGTTTAATAAAAACGCATGAATTTGTGATTTTTCCAGCCCTTTTGGCAAAGCAACCCTATCAGCATGAATGGCTTCATCCATACGCTGTCGGTCTAAGGCAATGGGCGAGTAATCGTCCGTCATATGTTTATCATAATAATATGCCACGATAGACGTGCGTACATATTGATGATGTACGGCATGGGTATTGTCAATGATGGGGGTAAATAACATGAAAAACTCATAAATACTATGCAGTAATGCATATTTTAAACATTTTTAACTGATAACACAGGTTATCATTTTTAATCCCACAAAACAATCATCATTTTTACAATCATCATTTTTGCCGTCATCATTCAAATTTCCCCCAAAATTTGCTATGATAACACTTTATAATCAAGAACAGCCCCATGACCCATTCAACAATCCTACAACTACACCAAGTCGCCATTGGACGGGGCGATTTTATCTTGTGCGATGATGTCAATCTTACCCTACACGCAGGCGATGTGTGTCATCTGGTCGGCGAAAACGGACTGGGCAAGACCACCCTACTTAACCAAATCGCAGGACTACTCCCCACCACGCACGGTACAATCACCAAATCCCCACTGGTGTACGTCTCCCATCAGCTGGGTATTAGTCCTGCCTTGACGGTCGTCCAAAATTTACGGTTTTTGTTTTCGCTGTATGATGTACAAGCGGATAATGACACCATTGATACCGCCCTAGACATGGTTGGACTGTATGGCTTGGGCGATACGTCCAGCGTTCAGCTATCAGCAGGACAAAAAAGACGAATCGGACTGGCACGGCTGTTTATCATGACCCCCACCCATGCCCCCTTATGGCTACTTGATGAGCCTTTGACTGCCTTAGATGTGGCAATGGTCGCCAAATTAGAAAAACGCATGGGCGAGTTTGCAAACATGGGCGGAGCGGTGCTTGCCACAAGCCACCAAGCCATGCAAGGGGCAAACCGTGTGCTAGACTTAGCGGAGTTTGCCCTATGAAAGCCCTACTACAACGAGAATGGCAAATCAAACGTCAAGGGGTGGTGCAATGGCTCTACCCCTTGGTGCTGTTTTTACTTATCATCACGCTGTTTCCCTTGGCTATCGGGGCAGAGCCTGCCACGCTGTTACGCTTAGCAAGTTCGGCGGTGTGGATAGCAGTGCTGTTGTCGCTCGTCATGGGCATAGAAGAGCTGTTTCGCCCCGATTTTGACAATGGCACGCTTGCCGAGCTTGTCGTCTCAAACGCCCCACTTGCCACATGGGTAGCCGTGCGGTTGGCGGTGCATTGGCTGTTTAGTGCAGGCTTTGTGGCGGTGTTGTCATTTCTAGCGATACCCCTGTTTGGCTTGCCCATGGGCGACACACTCATGCTTGCCGTCTCTATCGTGGTCGGCTCACCCATGCTTCTCATGCTGTCCGCCATCGCAAGCTCGCTCACATTGACCCTAAAAAACGGGGCGGCACTTGTGCCACTCATCGCCCTACCCATGCAACTGCCTGTGCTGATTTTTGCCACAGGGGCGGTCGATTTGCACGCCACAGGGCTAAATGGCTTGCCCATTCTTGCCATGCTCGGGGCGGGCAGTATTTTAGCGGTGATGATAACGCCTTTTGTGATTGCAGGGATATTAAAAATGGCGTGGGCGGATTGATTCACGCCAACTGCCCACGCTCTACGCCACTCATGACAAAGTCAAAGCCTTATCAATCACTTGCATGATTTGGGCAGTCTTAGATAACGCCACAATTATCCGCCCATAATGGCGAATTTCGTGGCGAGTTAATGCCCTATCCTTCCTGTCTTTAAGCCATTTTTGTGCAGGCTGATAACCACCAATAAAAAACTCCCACGCCAATTTTGGCACTTTATCAAAATATTGGCTGTCATTAATATAAACTTTGCCCGTTGTTTCATTATCGGGAGAAAATTTAATTTTACCCACCACATTATCGCCCACCACAGGATATTCGGTAATTGGCGTATCCAATACTTTGGCGGTCATTAAATGCAAGGTTCTAAGTTCACTGCCCAATGTCGCCAATTTAAAAAACTCATCGCTATTTTTGGGATAAGGAATGCGTGGAAAATCAATTTTCAAAAACTCTTTATAAGTTTCACGATACTTTGGTGAATGCAATACCGCATAAATATAATCCAATACTTGTAAGGCGGTAAACTCATTATCATCGCCATTTTCCAACACAAATTGCAATTTTAAAGACTTTTCCAATTTCTTTAAAATATCGGTATTAAAATTGGCGGATTTTTCTAATTGACTTTCGTTATTTTCGTTAAGGGTTGGGGAATATAGGTAAAGAGGAGCAACATAATCTCCACCTTGCATTCCTGCTCTTGACCAACTTCTAAAATCAATAATATTTTTTGTTACCATCGCAGATACAGAATTTTCTTCTGCATTACCCAGTTTAAAAACCAATCCAATATTATTACCAATTAAAAAATGTTGCATAACTTCATTTCTTGGATAACTATAAAATCCTTTTGAATTTCCTGTATAAAAAGTCCAACGCAAATCAAATGGACGATAATTGATTTGTGCAAACTTACCGATATTTGGGTAATTATTCATTAAGTCCTTACGAGCAAAATTGACTTGCCAATCCCTAACATCTTTACCCAATTTAAATTTGGTACGAGCTTCTTCATCATCTAATTTCAAAAACTCATCTATTGTATTTTGAGCTTCTTCTTTTGTGTGATGAATAGTAAAATCATCCCTTGCTGTAATAATCCCCACACTATTTAATAAAAATAATTCATTAACTGCAAAACCTTTTTCATAATCTTTTTGTAAGCCAAAATCTTTTTTAACCATAAAATAATTAGGAGCGTGATTTTCCAATAAATTAAAATCAATATCCGACAAATGGTTTTGAGTTAAAAAATCATATTTGACTTCTCGTTTTCCATATAAATCATAATGATACACTTGGGCAAGTTCGCCTTTTCTCTTTTCGCCCGTTTTGATAAAAATATTGATAGAAACGCCCTGCATAATATCAAACACATTTTCATCTATACCACCATCTGGTGCAGTTTCTTTCTTTTTGGCATTGCCGTGCAAATCAATGGTATAGATTTTATCAAAGGCTTGTAGCAGACTATAACGCATTCCCCTAAAAGTTGGATTATCCAAAAATCCGTGTGGATTAATAAATGCCAATACGCCACTGTTATTTTTTTCAATAAAATATTGCCCATAACGGATAAATTTGACATAATCATCATTTATCCATTTTGGGTTTTTTTCTTTGAGTTTCTCTTTGCTATTTGGTTCTTTTTTATAATCGTTCATTAAATTCATAATCCATTCGCCTTTATTGGCACTTTCGCCACTATAAGGCGGATTGCCCATCACCACCATCACAGGTGTATCTCGTTTGATAAAGTTGGCTTCGGTCGCTTCATTGGATAGCCAACTGGTAAATAGCGTACCTGTATCAGCATGGGACTCTTCTAGGCTATTGGTAAGATAGATTTTAAATCGTTGGTTCTTTTTATGTGGTGCATAGCCCGTTTCGGTTAATAACAAATCCAATTGCAAATGTGCCATCGCATAACTTGCCATTAAAATTTCAAAACCATTTAAACGGGGAATCAAATCATTTTCCACATAAGACGGCCATACGCCCTGCTGTCCGGCAAATTGCGTATTGTGAATATGCCGAACCACCGCCGACAAAAATGTACCTGTGCCTGTTGCTGGGTCTAAGATTTGGACTTTGTGAATATCCTTTTTCTCACGATAAATACCATCTTTGTAACGAGCGTCTTTGGTTTGGCTTTTAACTTCAATGGTGGTTTTACTGTCGTCCGCCAAACCGTCCATTAAACCAAATTCATTTTTTAAAACATCATCAACCGCTCGCACAATAAAATCCACCACAGGAGCAGGGGTGTACCATACGCCCCGAGCTTTACGCAGTCCTGAATCATATTCACTTAAAAAAGTTTCATAAAAATGAATGATTGGTTCGTTGGTTTTGGTACTTTTGCCATAATCTTTTAAAATCTCTTTGACATTGCAATGCAAAAACACTTCTGCCAAACCATCCACAATCCATTTAATACGGTCATCAATATTCACCCCAGAAATATAACTAAACAAATTACGCAAAAATGGATTGGATTTTGGGATAAGTTCCATCGCTTCTTGACGAGAAAAAGTATTTAAACTATTATCATGCAAACGAGACGCAAATAACCCATAAGTAATGGTTTGGGCATAAACATCGGCAAAGCCTTTATTGCTAATGTCGTGAATGAGAATTTGTTTAAAGCCTTGCATTTGGTCGTGCAAACTGCTGTTATCGTGATTTTCGTCATCACTATTTAAGGCTTCCTCAATCACATTTGCCAAAAGACGGGCTTTGCTCGCCATCATTTCAGCAAGTTTTTTGGGACTTTTAATGGTTTGGGCGGTCGTTTTAACAAAATCTTTAATCAGATTTTCAAACAAACTGAAATTATTTTCTAGGGCAATGATTTTGTTGTTTTCAACTTTACCAATCTCAATGGATTGTTTTAATTCACCATTATGATAAAAATGAAAAGTTAAATAATCGGTAAAAATTAAATTGGGCAATGACGATTTATAACGGTCAAATTGGGCTTTATTGCCTGTTTTCTTTTCACCCAATAAATCTTTATCGCCAATATCTTTGGCTTCAATAAATCCTACCGCAATGCCGTTTTTCTCAATAATATAATCGGGTGCTCCACAGGCTTGGCGTTTTGGTTCGTTCATGACCACATAATCAGCCGGCAATATGCCTGCCAATAGGTTTTGCAAGTCGCCACGAAAAGTATGTTCGGTAGATAACCCTGTGACAAATTTGGCATTAAGAGCGTGAATATAAGCTAAAAACATAGAAATTCCCTGAAGAATGTTAAGCTTGTGATTTATATCTCATCAAATAATGGACGACTAATGGTCGGTCAGTGGGGCAATTAACGTCTCCATGCTCCACCGTGGCACGCACGCCACCGACAAATCGTCTGTTTGTCCCATGCTAAGACGGCAATACCCTGCATAGGCTATCATCGCCCCATTATCGGTGCATAGGTGCAAGGGAGCATAATGCACGCTCGCCCCCATTTTGGCAAGGGCGGTCTCCAAATGCGTGCGTAGGCTCGCATTGGCGGACACACCCCCTGCGATGACAAGCTGTGTTAGCCCTGTTTTTTTTAGGGCTTTGGTACATTTTTTGACGAGTGTATCCACCACCGCATACTGAAAACTTGCCGAAATGTCAGCCCGCACCACAGGGTTGGTATCGCTCCCTTTGGTGTCCTTGATAAGATTATGCACGGCTGTTTTCATGCCACTAAAACTAAAATCTAGCCCCTTACCCATCATCGGACGTGGCAAGTCATAGGCATGGGGGTTGCCCCCTTTGGCAAGTCGCTCCACGTTCGGCCCCCCAGGGTAAGGAAGCCCTAGCATTTTGGCGGTTTTATCAAAACACTCGCCCACCGCATCATCAATGCTCTCACCCAATATCTCATACCGCCCCACGCCGTCCGCACGCACCAACATGGTATGACCGCCCGAGACGAGCAGACAGACAAACGGGAAATTGACCCCCTTATCATTTTCTATCATCGGAGCCAGCAGGTGTCCTTCCATGTGATGAACGCCAATGGCAGGCACGCCAAGCCCATAGGCAAGCGTCCGCCCAAATAAAGCTCCTGTCATGAGCGCCCCAATCAGCCCCGGCCCTTTGGTGTAGGCGACCGCATCAATGTCGGATTTGGCGATATTTGCTTTATCCAATAGCTCGTTAAACAGTGGCACCAGTTTACGAATGTGGTCTCTACTGGCAAGCTCAGGCACAACCCCACCATAAGTGGCGTGTAGCTCAATCTGGCTATATAACACTTGGGCAAGCACCCCACCTTGACCGCCGTTTAATTCACTATCATAAATAGCAAGCCCTGTCTCATCACAGGACGTTTCTAAACCTAATACTTTCATGATTTCTTTTCCAAAAATTTGGGGTATTATAGCATTTTTTAGATGATTGACATTTAGATAAAGATTTTTGATTTTTAATATGGTAAATTTTATTTTATAAATCACTGATAACATTAAGATTATTTAAAAAAATATAATCCGCCCCTACCAATTGCCAAACCTTTATTATAAACTACACCCAGCAAATTTGATATTTACCACGGCTTTGTAGGAACTGGCTCCGCATGTCCTTTGATAACAAACCAATTTTTATAAGCGTACTCAGCACGCCCCTACACCCACACATCATAAATTTGTGGTAATTTGAAAGTTCTTTGATTATAAATATCCTTTTATCATTTAAAAAGACAAACCATGCCAAACACCCCCAAATCCCCCCTTATCATCGGCTTAACAGGCGGTATCGGAAGCGGAAAAACTGCCGTGAGCGACCATTTCGCCACGCTCGGCATAGACGTGATAGACGCTGATGTCATCAGCCACGCCATCACCGCCAAGGGTTCGCCTGTGTTAGACGAGATTGCTCACACTTTTGGGGCGGATATTCTGATAGACGGCGTGCTTGACCGCACTTACCTGCGCAAGCTTGTCTTTGCCGATACTGCCAAACTTGCCACGCTAAACGCCATTACCCACCCTGCCATACGCACCCAAATCAAGCACGAGCTTGACCACGCCACTAGTCCCTACGCCATATTGTCCGCCCCGCTTTTGTTAGAGAGTATCAAGGGCGATGATAAAGGCTTGACCGCCCTTTGTGATAGGATTTTGGTCGTGGATGTGCCGACAGAGTTGCAAGTTCAGCGAGCTGTCAAGCGAGACAGACAGGGCGATAAGGACATTTTGGCAATCATTGACAAACAAATCCGCCGAGATATACGCCTATCCTATGCCGATGATGTGATAGATAATTCAGGCGATTTGGATAATTTATACCGCCAAATCAATGCGTTACATCAAAAATATCTGGCTATGGCAAACGATTTGGCAAAAGATAAATGATTTAAAAAAGTACCTTGTAAGCAAATGCTTACACGCATTGATGACATTGGCGTATTTTCTTAGGGGCTAGATTTTGGCATAATACACCCATCAGCAAGGAGATGGCAAATGGATAAGCCAACATGGATGACTGCTGATATCATGGAAGCCCTTATGGATAACGCAAGTAGCAAAACCCCTATAAAACCACAAACTCCCCCAAGTTTGTGGTTTTGTTTTTATGGTTTCATTCCATTATTAACTTTTAAAATTATCAGCACACCAAAAATAAAAAAGACAAACATTGAAGTTTGTCTTTTTTATGGGTCAGTTATTACGCAGGGATACGCAACACTTGTCCCACATAGATTTTGTTAGGGTCAGATAACAGTGGCTGATTCGCCTCAAAGATTTTATTGTACTCATTGGCATTGCCGTACATTTCTTTGGCGATTTTAGATAGGGTATCGCCTGATTTGACGGTATAAAAACGAGATTCAGGCTCAGGGGTCGCCACGGTTAATTGGTCGTCCACTTGGGCGACGTGCTGAACGTTGCCTGCGGCAAGTACCGCTTTTTCACGGTCGGCTTGTGAAGCGGCGGTACCTGACAGCACCACCGTGTCAGTGTCGCCATTGTAGCTGACTTTTAAGCCGTCAATCTTGGCATTGGCTTGCACACGAGATAATAGCAAGTTGGCAATCTCTTGGGCATTTGGCTCAGCAGGGGCTGATGGTGTCGCCGCAGGGGCTGGGGCTGACTCTTCTTTTTTGTTACGGTTAAATACTTTATCGCCGATGTCTTTGGCAAAACTAAAAATACCCATGATGGCTCCTTATTTGGATTTAATAGAAAGTGTGTTGACGTTTAGATGATTTGTCTAGCAACCATCCTTAAACTCCTTACTATCTTAGTATAAAATGATAAAAATTTGCACTGTATTTATACGTAAAATTGTTATACTTATGTAGGGCGTGCCTGCCCTTTATAACACATTTTAACATTTAGAAATTTCATAGAAATAAAATAGTGTTTTTGCATGAAAAATGGCTAAATCTTGTGGCTCGAAGGCAAAAGCTCGTTTGATAGAACGACCATCAAACTTCACTTTTTCCTTGAAAAACGGGCGATTTTTCTCATTTTTCATTGCAAATACAAAAGGCAGGCACGCCCTAATAAAAAAACCACTTTTTAAAACTAAAAAGTGGCGTGTGTTTGACTTCTACCTAATTTACACTTTGGCAGACACGTAGTCAATGGCTTTTTGAACAGTGGTTAGCTCAGCTGAATCTTCGTCAGGAATGGTAATACCAAACTCATTTTCAAACGCCATCACAAGCTCCACCAGGTCAAGAGAGTCTGCACCTAGGTCGTCCATGAAAGACGCTGCATTGTTAATCTCGTCAGCATTTAGGCTAAGTTGCTCGGCAACGGCTGCTTTTACTTTGGCTTCGATATCGCTCATAAGAGTATCCTTTTTAACATGGGAATTTAAGAAAATCAGCACCAATGATTTGATGACTGAAAACTTGTGTATGATAAAACATTTTTGTCATTTATGCAAGTGCTATTAGTACGCTCGTTCACAAATTTACATAAAATTGTGACGTACACGTGACAAATCACATGTACATGCCACCATTGACCGCCAGCACTTCGCCTGTGATGTAGCTTGCCCCATCACTTGCCAAAAACGACACCGCTGCGGCAATCTCCTCAGGCTGAGCCATACGCCCAAGCGGTACAGCATCTAGCATAGAGTTTACCAAACGCTCGTCTAGCTCTTCTGTCATGTCTGTCTCTACAAAGCCAGGGGCAACACAGTTTACCGTAACCCCACGAGAGCCAATCTCACGAGCCAACGCACGGGTAAAGCCTTCCACGCCTGCCTTGGATGCGGCATAGTTGGTCTGACCTGCGTTACCCATCTGCCCGACCACGGATGTGACGTTGATGATACGCCCAGAGCGGGCTTTCATCATGCCACGCACCGCACGGCGACTCATGCGATAGATGGCGGTTAAGTTGGTATCAAGCACGCTCGCCCAGTCTTCATCTTTCATACGCATGAGCAGACCGTCTTTGGTAATGCCTGCGTTATTGACCAGTACATTGACCGAGCCGTACACGCTATCAATCTCTTCAAAAAGCTTATCAATCGCTGCATCATCACAGACATCAAGCACACGCCCGATACCCCCCGACTCGGACAGATACTCTTCTATCGCTTCTGCCCCACGCTCGCTGGTGGCGGTACCAATGACGAAATGCCCTTCACTGGCAAACTGCTCGGCAATGGCACGCCCGATACCACGGCTCGCCCCTGTGACTAGGATAATCTTACGACTCATGTAATTGCTCCAATTTTTCTAAACGTGCTAATTTGTCCGTTGGCAAAGCGACAATCGGTGTCTCTTGACGTTTGGCAAGATTAGATAGGACATTGCCCGGTCCACACTCAATCACAACATCGATTTGCTTGTCGGCAAGTTTTTGCATGGTTTGTGACCACAGCACTGGCATGGAGAGCTGTTCGGTGAGAGCGGTCTTGATGTCGCTGACATGCTTATGCACTTGGGCATGACGGTTTTGGATGATAGGGATTTGGGCGGTGGCAAATTCGGTCGCATCCAAAAGTTTTGCCAATGCGTCGCTGGCAGGGTTCATGAGCTCACAGTGCGACGGCACAGAGACTTTGAGTGGCACCGCCTTTTTGCCCAGTGACTCTACCGCTGACAGCACATGGCTCACACCCACTTGTGTGCCTGCAATCACCACTTGTCCGGGGCTATTAAAGTTGGCAGGACCCACAATGCCTGCGTTTTCGGTAGCATCTTCACACAGACTGGCAACCTGCTCATCATCTAACCCCAGCACCGCCGCCATCTGCGTGTCTATCCCTGCCACCGCCCCTGTCATGAGCTTACCACGTTCATGCACGAGCTTGACCGCATCTGTCAGGCTAAGCACGCCACTTGCCACCAGTGCCGAGTACTCACCGAGCGAATGCCCTGCCAAGCACAGCGGTGTTATCCCCTGTGCCGAGAGTTTGTCTTTGACAATCTGCCAAATCGCCACGCTCGCTGTGAGCAGAGCAGGCTGAGTAAATTCGGTCTTATTAAGACGGCTCTCATCATGGGTTATCTCCCACAAATCCACGCCCAACGCACCACTTGCTTCGTCAAACGTAGTCTTTACCACACTAAAATGCTCGGCAAGCTCATCCATCATGCCAATGGTCTGCGACCCTTGACCAGGGAAAATCGCTGCCACACGTTTTGTTGTCATGTTACACCATTTTTTGTCAAACATTCATCACGCTGATGAACGCATCATTTTACCATAAATAATAAACATTTGTTTACAAATTATCGAATAAATTTGCAAACAAATTTTTTACAATTTAACGCCTGACGGCTATTTTCAAGGCAAACTGTACCATAAAAGCAGGCAAATCCCACTGACAGCCATCAATATTTAGAATAAAAAAGCCAAGCTCATGCGGTCATGGAACTTGGCTTAGGCTTGGTTTTTACAAGGTAGAAACCAAACAAATTAGCTTTCGGCGGCTACTTTAAATAGCTGACGACCACGGTAAAAACCGTCTTTGGTCGCATGATGGCGAATGTGTTTTTCGCCAGTGGTAGAATCAATGCTTAGAGTAGCAACGCTGATACGGTCGTGAGAACGACGCATATCACGGCGTGAACGGCTTTTGCGGTTTTGTTGAACTGCCATGATAGCTCCTAAATAAAGTACGGCAAATGACTGCCAAATTTAATGAAAGTGGGTATCTGTGGCGGTAGCATCATTTTTCGCCTAATCAAATGGGTGCAGATACATTAAACGCCCTATTATACCAAAAATTTGACATTTTAAAAGCCCATTTTTGCAAAATTTACAAAATATTGCTTAGCCCGACAGTTTACCCTTTAACTGCCCCAACACAGCAAAGGGGTTTTCGACAGGTTCGTCCGCCACGTCGCCCACACTGTCCGTGTGCATGTCGCAGTCGTCATGGCGTGGCGAGAGCGGAATGGCAAGCAGTAGCTCATCTTCTAGCATGTCCGCCACAGGGAGTATTTTTTTGTCATCGGGACAAATCTCATCTAGCAGGACATAATCTGCTGTCTCATCTAGGGCTTCTAGGTAGCCAATCTTGTTTTCGCTCTCTAAGATTGCCATGCGGTAATTACCCGAGACATCCACAGGCATGGGGTCAAGACAGCGTTGGCACGCCACGGACAGCATCGCTTTGACATCATAGGTTAGCCACAGGATTTTGTCTTGTCGGGCGAGCGTCAAGGCAACGCTTAGCAAATCATCACTAGCGATAACCTGCCCTGCTAGGCGTGGCAAGGCAGTCACAGGAACATCGCCCTGCCATGTAAAGCCGATGTCTGCCCATTTGTCAAAGGCGATGTTTTGGGGCAGTGTGGCTGATTGGTGCGTGGGTGCGGTCATCTTATCATCATCATAAAAATTTGGCTTATTATTTCATAAAACCTGCCAAAATTCACGCAAAATTTATGGGGCGTGGTATAATTTTTGTTTTTTAGATTCAGATAACGCCCCATGAGTACCACTGATTTTAGCAGGCTGGGTTTGCACGCCCAAACACCGCTCTGGCAAGCCTTTTATGATGACAAAGCCATACAGGCGTACGTGGCAGACGTGTGCCGTTTTGATGAGACGTATCGCACGCTAAAACGGACGTGGCAAACCCTAAGCGATGATGAGCATGAACAGACTGACTGGCTCATCGCCCTATTTAATCATCTCTATCAGCACAGTGCCATGCCAACCCTACTTGTACATGGTAAGAGCGAACCCGAATACTTTGCTGGCAAAGACGGCATGCCTGCTCGCATTGAGTTCGCTCATGGGTTCTTCCAAAGTGCGTTGCATGAGATAAGTCATTGGTGCGTGGCAGGGGCAACACGCAGGAGACTTGATGATTTTGGCTATTGGTACTGCCCTGACGGGCGAGATGAGATGACCCAACGCCAGTTTGAGAAGGCAGAAATCAAACCCCAAGCCATCGAATGCCTGCTGTCATTGGCGTTGGGGCGGTATTTTTATGTCTCAGCGGACAACCTAAATGCCGATTTTGACACATCAAACAGCACCTTTGCCACAGACGTGTACGCCCAAGCTCACGCCTATTTGCAAAATCCACACGCACCGTCTTGCCTTTTATCCAAAGATGCCAAACGCCTGATTTGGGTGTGTTTAGACATGAATATGGCAAGGTAAACGGGGAATTTATAAATATCATTTGCCCCCGAAAACCCATCTAACACATTATCAATTTATAAGGACAATCCATGAAAACACTCTATATCCATCCCGACAACCCCCAACCCCGCCTGATAGACGAAACGGCAACTGCCTTATCATCAGACAAAGTCATCATCACACCGACCGAGTGTGGCTATCGTTTCGCCTTTGGGATGAATGCCAAAGACGCCTTTGAACGCTTGGTGCGTCTGGGACTAGATGAGTCAGATCTGCTACTGGTGTGCCAAAACATCAGTCAGCTGTCAAACGTGGCAGTCATGGCAAATGATGCTTTTCGTACCCTAAAAAGCGACTTTACGCCCCATCACGCCTTTGTCTTGGAGCCGACCAAAGCGGTCAATAAAAAAATCATCAGCAAAAAATCGCTTCGCTTTACCACGTCCGCCACGCCCGTGATGACGGCACTGTTAGAGCAAATTGGCGAGTCGTTTTTTATCGCTCCACTCGTCTATCAAGGCGAGCCTGTCAGCGAGCATTATGACATCACGGACAAATTAGACTCACAAGCGGACATCTTTGTGGATGTAGGCGTGATTGATGATATTGAGATAAGCGTGGTTGATTTGATGGGTTAGGATTTATTTTTAACATCCAAACCTTAACTCAATAATGCCAATCTTAAAAAAACAAAAAGGTGCAAATCGCACCTTTTTATCTGCCCTGCCTGTTATTTGCGGTCGGGCAAATTGATGTTCATTTCAAGCACATCAAGGCTTTCTTCATGACGCTGTTTGATATTGACATCATTAATCTGTACGCCACTGATGAATTTATTGACCACCGCCAAAATCTCACGCTTCATTTCATCCACACGCTCAGGGGTCAGGCGAGTGTTTAGGCGGTCGTGGCTTGCGACGATGACTTTTAGGCGGTCTTTGGCGATAGACGCACTGGTTGGCTCATCACCCCCACCAAATAACGTACTCCAAAATCCTTTTTTCATATCAGCCCCCGAACAACTTAGCAAACAAACCTTTCTTTTTGACATCAATGTGACGCAAAGGACGGTTTTCACCCAAGAATCGTGCCACGATGTCATCATAGCATTGACCTGCTGCCGAGTCTTTAAAATAAATGACAGGCTGACCGTGGTTTGACGCTTCTAGCACAGCATTCGACTCTGGAATGACGCCGATGAGTGGCACTTTTAGAATGTCATTGGCAATGTCATCAATGCCCATCATCTCACCGTGAGCGGCACGCTCTGGGTTGTAGCGAGTGATGATGAGATGTTCTTTGACGCTACCACCTTCTTCAACACGCTTGGTTCGAGACTGCAAGATACCGATGATACGGTCAGAATCTCGCACGCTCGATACTTCTGGGTTGGTGACAATCAAAGCTTCATCGGCGTGATACATGGCAAGCTGTGCCCCACGCTCAATCCCTGCCGGACTGTCGCAGATGATGTAGTCAAAGCCCAGCTCATCAGACAGCTCTTTCATGACCGCCGCCACACCTTCATCGGTTAAGGCGTCTTTGTCACGGGTTTGCGAGGCAGGCAGAATGTACAGATTTTCCTGCTGTTTGTCTTTGACCAGTGCTTGTGAGAGCTTGGCATTACCACTGATGACATCCACAAAGTCATAGACAATGCGGTTCTCACAGCCCATGATAAGGTCAAGGTTACGCAAACCCACGTCAAAGTCGATGATGACCGTCTTATAACCACGCTCTGCCAGACCTGCCCCAAAAGACGCACTGGTGGTGGTCTTACCCACACCGCCTTTACCTGATGTTACTACGATGATTTTTGCCACAGGGCAACTCCTTATAATTTGGTATTGCTACATTTATCAATATTAGCAATTTAAAAATACTTTGTACTCAACTGTCTTTTTTATCATTGCTGTTATTTTTACCCTATTCATCAATGATTTACTAGCAGTCAAGATTTAGAAAAAATTTATCTATTTTACCATAATTTTAGGGCATGTTGAACTTTTGTATTTGCAATGAAAAATGAGAAAAATCGCACGTTTTTCAAGGGAAAAGTGAAGTTTGATAGCCATTCTATCAAACGAGCTTTTATTATGAAAAACAAGATTTAGCCATTTTTCATGCAAAAACATCATTTTATTTTTTTAAACTTTCTAAAATGTAAATTGTGTTACAAAGGTTCAACATGCCCTGAACAATGATAAACCAAACCCATCACGCCATGAGCGTAAAGATAAGCCCCTTATCTTCATCATAGCTGACTTGCACCGCCTCATCTATCATCTCAGGCGGAATGGCGTCGCTAAGACAGTAGGTGCCTGCCACCGAGACCAGCGTGGGGTTGAACTTTTGGCAAAAAATACGAGCGTGTTTGTCGCCTGTCGCCCCTGCCACCAATCGCCCTTGTCCATGTCCATAGATGTGCAAACTATTGTCAGTAATAGCTTCTGCCCCTTTATTGACCCCACCAATGACAATCAAATCACCGCCCAAATGTTGCAGGCTCTGACCCGAGCGAAGCATTTGGCTGTGTACGCTACTGGTGACGCCCTGCTCTTGTTTGGAGGTGTTATCGGCAGTGTCTAGCCCTAGGGGAGCGGTTTGGGTTTGGGTGGCGGTCGCTTCTTTTTGGGCTGTCGGCTGATTGGTGGACTCGCCTGCTTGTCCTGATGGCTTAGCTTCTGATGACCTAGATTCTGATGATTGGGCATTATTTGCATTGTCCGCCTTTATGGAGGCAGGACGTGAATCGGTCGGCTTGATACGCTCCATGCGTTTGCCATCGGCAGGAAAAGTCGCCAGTCGCAGGGCGTTTGCCTGCTCGCTTAGCGCGCCATCAACCACGCCTATCGGCTGTACGCCCATCTGCCACAACATCTCAACCAATGCCGACAAATCAAGCTTACACTCACTGTCTAGCACCACAGGCACGGACGTGTTGTCTTTTAATAGAACACTTAGTTCATCTTGAATGGCGGTCAGGTCGTCAGTGTGCAGTTTTAGACGGCTAAAACTAAGCATTTTGCCAAATAAAGTAATCGGTTTCATAACATCATCACCTAAAATTTTGCCAATTTTACCATTTTTTTAGTGTTTTGGGGCAAAATCATCGCCTTTGGGTGGCGATTTTGGCATTTTTGGTGATGAGTGGCACGGGTTTATTTGGCAAAATGATAAATCCTTTACCCCACCCTCACTTTGTATAAGCGATTGATTTATCAAGGGCGAATGTAAATCACCCCTACAATCCGAAAAATAATCATTGAAAAATCAATAAGTTGTAACTTTAAATTGAGATTAAAGCACCCTTTTATAAATGCAACTGCTCTTTGTGCTTCCACTGCTGGACTTTGACTTGCTTTTCAAAGGCATTTAGAGCGTCATCAATCACCCCACTCACGAGCTTTTGTAGTTGTGGGTGTGTGGTATCAATGCTTGCCACCCCTTTGGCGACATTGACCATCAGGGCGTCTAGGGTTTTTTCATCAAACAAATGCTCATTGACCGCCATGGTAACATTCTCGCCAATATGACGACCCACGCTCGTAATCTGCGACTCTATCATGCCCCCTGCGATGGGAATGAGTTTAAGATAACGTCTTAGCTCAGGCGTGTCAAGCAGTGCCTGCTCAACGGACGTGCCAATGTCATGCGAGAGCTGTTGCCCTGTCTGTGCCAAAAACGCCTGCTGTAACTTCGGGGCAAGCTCACGGCGAAGCAAATCAAGCACCACGCTCTCAAACTCAGCACGGTTACGGTCAATGGTCGTCTGAATCAGTGTACCATGCGTCTTAGACTGCACCATCTGCTCACGAAAGTTATCAATGGCGGTCAAAATCACCCTGTCCGAGAGTTCTTCTAAGATGACATGGTAATAAAACTGGGCGGATGTTATCCACGTTTTGGGAATGACCATCACGCCTGTGTCATGCAAGCGTTTGATGATAATCCCTGCTCGCAGTAGCCTTAACGCACGAAGCATGGGAAAACACGCCAGCACTTCATACCAATGCACAAAAGGAAAAAAGAACCAACGATAATAAGTGCGACGCTTGATGGCAAGTAGCCACCGCACCAACAGCTCACTCACCCAAAACAGCGTAAACATTCCCCCAATGGCGGATAAACCAACATGGTATCGCTCTTGATAAGCACTAAGCATGCCACTAAATCCGCCCCATTCGGCAAGTTTGGTCACAAGTCCGCTCATCAAAATGTTATCGGCAAATATCAAACACAGGTCAATGACCAGCAGGATAAGCATGCCGACATCGTAGATGATTTTGGTGCGACTTTGCTTAGCGGTCGGCTCTCGCTCGTCCTTGTCCGTGCCAAAGAGTGGAATGACATCATCTGGCACATCAGATGGTTGGGGGATTTCTAGGTCGGACAACTCGGGGGTGTGTTTGCTACTCATGGTGTTTTGCTATGATTAAACTTGTAAACATTGGGGTATTGTAAAACTTTTTGGGCGGTTTTAAAAGGTTTGGTTTTTTTGTCTTGTTTTTAGCTTTATACACCCAAAAAACTTTAAAATTACCACAAACGCAAGATGTTTGGGTGTAGGGGCGTGCTGAGCACGACCCTAAAAATGACAATATTAAAAGATGTGTGGAGCCAATCCCTACAAACCTGTGGTAAATATCAGGTTTGTTGGGTATAGGATATGGGGCAAATATCATCTACCCCACCATGAAAAATAATCACTGACAAATCAATAGGTTAGAATTTTAAGCTAAGATTGGCATTTTAAGCCATGCTAGACCTGCTCAAACTCACGCATCATCTGCCCAATTCGCTCATCTTTGACAGTCCACACCGTATCCAAAAAGTCAAACAGCTCCGCCTTGACCGTCTCATCGCTGTCGTATTTGCCATCTTTTAAATCAGCAAATAACCGCTCATCCATGTCCAGATGACGAATGTCCACCCCCAAACGGGTCATCTTACCTGCCCACAGCTCGCCATAGTCAGGCACGCCATCAGGATAGACCACCGTCATGTCCAGTATGCCGTCTATCTTATCGCCCAAACTGGCGATGGCTAAGGCAAAGCCCCCTGCTTTGGGCTTTAATAGGTGCTGATAAGGCGAGTTTTGGCGGGCGTGCTTGTCCTTACTAAACCGTGTGCCTTCTAGGTAGTTGAGCAGAACAAATGGCTTATCAGCGAGCAGTCCACAGGCACGTCTGGCTTCTTCCAAATCCCGAGTGGCAAGGGCAGGATTTTTGGCGATTTGTACCTTAGAGTGGCGTTTCATCATCGGAAAATCCAAAAAATAAAACGCCTGCCCCACGATAGGAATATAGAGCAGTTCATGCTTGGCAAAAAATCGAGTAATCGGCAACCGTGACTCGCTCACATACTGCACCACGCTTGTATCCACCCATGACTGATGGTTGCACACAAGCAGATACCGCCCGCCTTTTTTTAGGTCGTCAGGCACCGATATCCGCCAGTCACGCTTTGGCATGAGCGTATCTAGCAGGCGGTTGTTGGTGTTAATCCAGTGATTGGCGATAGATAGTACCACCTTATCGCCCTGCTTTGAGCCAAGCAATGTCTTGGCAAGCCCCGCCCCATATAACGGCACGCTGATTGCCACGCTGTTAGCAACCATCGTCCCAAGCCCCGTACCTAGGCGGAGTTTTTGGGCAAGTTTGGGGTGTTTGTCATGGATTTTTTGAAAAAAGGAGGTGGTATTAGGGTTATTTTTATGCATACGAAAACCGCCCATCAGATAAATGTAACAATTTGTGTCAAAATCTACTCGTCATCAACCCATCAGGATAAGTACCATACCGCACCCCGATGTCGCTTGATGATGAGTGTATTATTATGCACTATTTTAGCAAATTTTTATCAAAATAATCAAAAACATCAAAAAATAATTAAAAAAATAATTAAAAATTATCAAAGTTTTCAAAAGCTTTTTTAAAAAAATGACTTTAAAAACAAATAAGTCGATTTTACCATCGTTATTATTTAAAATAGACAAAAATCATGGTAAAAACCGCCCATTTTGACAAATTTTGATACAATTTTACCAAAATTTTATGCATTTTCCTGTAAGAATTGCCCCTATTTTAGGGCGATTGTGCAAAATACCAGTCCATTTTTACAATTAAAATAACCGATTAACTACATACTTATAACAAATAAGAGAGTTTTTTACGGCATAATAGTCTCATCACTCATCAAATGGTTTGGGCTTGTGTTTAAATATCTGTTTAGATTTTAATATCTAAACACCCATATCAAAGTTAAGCCCAAACCGCATTTGAGGACTTTCATTTTACCATCTCTAATAGGAGTATCCCATGAAAAAAATTCTTACCATCACCGCCGCTTCTGCAAGCATGATTTTGGCAGGTTGTGCCAGCACTGGTACCACAGGCGTGAATAACACCGTAACCAAATCAGGTCTTGGTGCATTGGGCGGTGCTGCCTTAGGTGCTGCCATCTCTAAGGCAACTGGCGGTGAACACACAGGTCGTGATGCTGCCATCGGTGCTGCCATCGGTGCAGGTGTTGGCGCTTACATGAGCAAGCAAGAAGCCAAATTAAGACAGCAAACCGCAGGTACAGGCATTGAAGTACAAAGAGACCCTGTCACCAACAACATTAACTTGTCTATCCCAGAGGCGATTACCTTTAATGTTGGCAGATATGACATCAAGCCTAGCTCGTACAACACCCTAAACCAAGTGGCGAACACCCTAAACCAATACAACCAAACCACGGTTATGGTAAACGGCTATGCGTCTATCGAAGGTAACGCCAACGCCAACCAAGTACTATCACAAAACCGTGCCGCTGCTGTTGCTAACTACCTAGCAGGTCAAGGTGTGAGTGCTAGCCGCATCAGTGCTGTTGGTCGTGGTGCAACCACTCAGTTTGGTAGCAGTTATGAGCCAAACCGCCGTGTTGAGCTAACCATCCTAGCCCCACAAAGCGTGAACTAATCCTTTTTGGATAAGCCAAAACAGGTCATGTACGTGACCTGTTTTTTCTTTTTAATTTTTCTTTTTAATTTTTCTTTTTAAAAGTCATCATGCTAAAATATTTTTAAACTCAATACATCACCACCCATGCCCCACACCGATTTATTCGCCCATTTTGACAAACATGACATCACGCTCATGATCCACAAAAAAGCCGTCAAAAACGTCAATTTTCGCCTAACATTCATAAACGCTCACACCTGCTTTGCTGTCAGCGTGCCACGTCATCTGTCCGATGATGACATCCACCGCCTTATCATGTCCAAGTCCGCATGGGCAATGGCTCACGCCCACAAACGCAAACACACCCACACCGACCACAGCTCAAGCCATGCCCATCCCAAGCTGTGGGGCAAGCCTTTTGATGTGGCAGATTATTTAACACAGCACCCCATCAGGCTATCAAAACAGCAACGCCAAGACCCCCATGCCTGCCGACTTACCATCTATGAGCATGAACTCAAAACTCTCCTGCCTGCTCTGGCAGACACATGGCAACCTGTGGTCGGTCGCTTTGCCGATGAGATTCGCACCAAGAAAATGCACACTCGCTGGGGCAGTTGCAACACCCATGAAGCTCGCATTTGGCTATCCACTTACCTGCCTACCTACCCCTGCACCGAATATGTCTTTGTGCATGAGCTGTGCCATCTTATCCATCCCGACCACAGCCCTGCCTTTTGGCATGAAGTCAAAAAAGCCATGCCTGACTATCAGACATGACATAATTTGCTAAAAGGCAAGCCTTAATTGGCTTAGCCTTTGGCTTCATGGGCGGTCAAGGCTTCATTAAAAATCTCGCTTAGGATTTTGACGTCATTGACCCGTGCATAGTTTAGGCGAGTAACGAACGCGAGTCGTCTGTGCGGTCCTGTCTCATTTAAGGGTAAGGCAGTTACGTCATCGCCGATTTGCTCTAACGCCATCTTAGGCACTAGGGTCGTCCCCATGCCCACTTTTGCCATCTGAATGAGTGTATTAAGACTGGCGTCCGAAAAGCCTGATTTTAGCTCGTTTTTATTCATGGTACAAACCGACAGCACTTGGTCGGTCAAACAATGCCCCTCACCCAGTAGTAACACGTCATTTTCAAACAGCTCCGTGCTTGAAATGCTTGTTTCGTCATGATTGCCATCTTTGGGGAAAATGGCATAAAAATTCTCCGCCCAAAACTCAAAGGCATGCAGACCATCAACCGCATAAGGCAGTGCCACGATGGCGGTGTCAATATGCCCATAACGTACCTGCTCTAACAGACGTTCGGTCTGCTTTTCGGTCACCGCCATCTCAAACTGGGGATATTTGTCTTTGAGTGTTGGCAACACTTTGGGAAGCAGATACGGAGCGATGGTTGGGATAATACCTATCGTCATCGGGTAGGCAAGGGGCAACTGATGGCTGTGGACTCGGGTCGTTAAGTCGCTAATCTCGCTAAACACGCGCTGGGCTCGCTCCAACAGCTCTTCGCCGATGGGCGTGATAAGCACCTGTTTGTTATTTCGCTCAAAAATCTGCGTGTCTAGCTGTTTTTCAAGCTCAGCAATGCCAAGACTTAGGGCAGATTGGGAAATGTTGCACTCTTCGGCAGCACGTTTAAAATGCTTGTGCTTGGCAACGGCAAGGGCGAACTCTAACTGACGCAAGGTAATCATCACGCATTCCTTATTTTAAAAAATCATATCTGCTATTTTACACCTAAGTTTGATAAAACAAAACCTTTTATTTAAAACTTTTAACTGGATAAACCGTTAATTTTTGTTATCATGTAATGACTTTAAGGATTTTATCCTTTGATGAGTAAGCTTCAAATGCTCATCACATTGACATTTTTAACAACAAACCATAGGTGAAAATATGACTGCTATCATCAACCAACAAATTCCAGAATTTACCACCGAAGCTTTTGTAAATGGTGAGTTCAAAACCATCTCATCAGAAGATACCAAAGGCAAATGGTCTATCTTCATGTTCTACCCACACGACTTTACGTTCGTTTGCCCAACTGAGCTTGAAGACATGGCTGACCACTACGAAGAGCTAAAAGCCCTTGGCGTGGAAGTGTATGCCGTCTCTACCGACAGCCATTTTGTTCACAAAGCATGGCATGATGCATCTCCTGCCATCGGCAAAGTAAAATACCCAATGCTAGGTGATGGCACTGGCAAAATCACTCGTGGCTTTAACATCATGATTGAAGACGAGCATGCTGCATTGCGTGGTACGTTCCTAGTAGACCCAGACGGTCTTATCAAAGTTGCTGAGATTCACGACCTAGGTATCGGTCGCTCTGCCAAAGACATGATTCGTAAAGTCAAAGCTGCCCAATACGTGCGTGAAAATGACGGCGAAGTCTGCCCAGCCGCTTGGGAAGCGGGTCAAGAGACCTTGAAGCCAAGCCTAGACCTAGTTGGTAAAATCTAATCTAATAATTTAGTTACTCTAAGATTTTAGATAACTCAAACCGCTTAGCCATCAGGTTAGGCGGTTTTTATTTTATGACAAAAACATCGGTCAAGTTGGTGAATGTGTGTTAAAATTGTTGTTCTTCATTTTTAGACATTTTATTAACAACATCGAGACGATTTTATGACACTCTACCGCACCCTATTGGCAGTTGCCGTGTCTGCCACCCTACTGACCGCTTGTAACAAGACCGAAGCCCCTGCCGAACAGCCTGCCAATACCGCAGAGACCACCCAAACTGCCCCTGCCGAGACCGCCAGTGTTAATTTGGATAACTCACCAAGCATCGCCATGATGAATAAAATCTTACAAGCGTCCACGCTCATGCATTTGGCACAGACCAATCCTGACATCACCGAAGAGCAAGGGGCTTGTCTGATGTCCAAAGACGGTGAAGCGACCTATTATGAGACCAGCAAGCAGACGCTCGTGGACGCTGTTGGCGTTGAAGGTATCCAAGAAGCAGATAAATTCTATGAAAGCGAAGTCGGTCAAAAGGTGCTAAAATACACCGAGCAACAAGAAAAACTGGCTCGTGGTGAGAGCATTGATGGCGAGCCTATCGTCATGACCGAAGAAGACCAAGCCAAGATGGTAGAGATGAGTCAGAGCGAAGCCAATCAAAAGCTAGAAGCTGCCATGCAAGAGAGCATTACCCCCGAGAAGATGAAAGCACTCATCGAAGACTTTGCCACCAAAGAAAAAGCTCGTTGCAACATCAGCTAATTTTGATAAATCACAAAAATCGCTCAATATGTTGGGCGATTTTTTATCATCAAAAAATTACGGCCAAACAAAAACACAGGTCGTCTAGCCTGTGTTTTTTATCACTTAAATAAGCGATTGATTATGCTTTGGTCAAAAGATACTGATAAAGTTCATCTTTTAGAGCCAATTTTTTGCGTTTTAGCCCTTCGATTTCTTCGGCACGGCTGTTGGCGGCAACAGGGTCATTTTCTAGGTTGGTAATCTCTTCGTCAAGTTTGTTATGAGCGTCAAAGAGTTTGACAAAGTGTAAATCATTTTCTGTTTTTAGTTTGGTGATGAGTTCACGGTATTCTGGGAACATGAAAATTCTCCTGATTTATCAATGGGTTAGTGATATTCCAACAGCTGATTTGATGGCAACTTACCCACCAAATCCACTTATTTGGCATGGCTTTATCTTAGCAAGAATTGGCGGCATAAGCAAGCAAAATTATCTTTTTTATGTGCTTTTTTGTATGAATTTTCTTTTTGGGATTAATTGAGTTTTATAAACTTAATATTAAAAAGGTTTAAATTTTCTAAATATCAAATAACCCTTATAATACTAGGTAATTTAAACATATTCATAGGCAATTTATAGGTACACACCATGCTAGACAAATCTTTACTTGACGCTGTCAAAACTTACAGCACCAACATGACCCGCCCCATTGCCATGATTTTGGGACAAGGCGACCACGCCAAACGTGCCGAATTGGTGGACTTTTTGGAGCAAATCGCCGGTTGCTCGGACAAAATCGGCTTTGACAAGACTGTGGTGGATATTGACTTATCGCCCATGAGCTTTAAGATTACCACCGACAACCGTGATACGGGCATTGTGTTTAGCGGCATCCCAGGCGGTCATGAGTTCACGTCCTTGCTGCTTGCCATTTTGCACGCAGGCGGTCATACCATGAAGCTGGACGAAGGCATTCAAGAGCTGGTTAAACGCATTCAAAAACCACTTAAATTTCAAACCTTTGTCTCGCTATCGTGCCACAACTGCCCTGATGTCGTGCAAGCGTTAAACCAATTTGCCATCTTAAATGACAGCATTGAAAACGAGATGATTGACGGTGGTGTATTCCCCGAGCTTGTCGAAGCCAACAACATTCAAGGCGTGCCTGCGGTATTTTTAAACGGCAAACCATTTTTAAATGGTAAAGTCGATACCGCCCGTATCATCGACAAACTTCAAGCCGAGTACCCCGACTTACTTGCCGAAGGTCAAAGCGAAGAGCTAGAAACCCAAGACGTAACCGTCATCGGTGGTGGACCTGCTGGCAGTGCAGCGGCGATTTATACCGCTCGTAAGGGACTTCGTGTGGCACTCGTTGCCGACCGTATTGGCGGGCAAGTCAAGGATACCCAAGACATTGAAAACTTAATCTCAATCCCACTTACCAACGGCAACACCCTAGCAAGCAACCTTGCCACACACATCAAAGAATACAACATCACGGTCAAAGAACACGTGAGCGTATCGTCTATCGAAGAAGTCAAAGGCGGTTATCAAGTTACCCTAAACACAGGGGCAAGTTGGACTTCACGCACGCTCATCATTGCCACAGGAGCCAAATGGCGTAAACTTGGTGTCAAAGGCGAAGATGAAAACATCGGCAACGGCGTGGCATATTGCCCACACTGCGATGGCCCCTTCTTTAAGGGCAAGCCTGTAGCGGTCATTGGGGGCGGTAACTCGGGCGTGGAAGCGGCGTTGGACTTGGCGGGTATCGTACAACACGTTACCGTGTTAGAGTTTGGCGATAAACTGCGTGCCGACCAAGTGCTGATTGACAAAGCGAGTGCCAAAGACAACATCACAATCATCAAAAACGCCGCCACGCAGAAAATCATAGCAAATGGCGGTAAAGTAGATAGTCTTATCTATCAAGACCGAGTGTCGGGTGAGAATGTAACTTTGCCACTGTCGGCGGTATTTGTACAAATCGGACTGGTGCCAAACTCTGATGTCGTCAAGGGCTTGGTCGATGTTACCGCTCATGGCGAGATTGAGATTGATGTCAAATGTCGCACGAGCAAGGCAGGCGTGTTTGCTTGTGGGGACGTAACCACCGTGCCTTATAAGCAAATCAACATTGCCATGGGCGAAGGCTCAAAGGCAGGATTGTCGGCATTTGAGTATCTCATGATGAATTCTTGATTGGTTCAAGATTTGTATTTAAAGGTCTAATACCCAAAAAGCACACTTTATGATAAAGTGTGCTTTTTGTTGAGAGTTTTGGGGTGTATGATGTGGTATTTTTTGATGGCATTCGGCATTGGCATGGGCATAGCGGTGCAGGCGGCGATTAACTCACGGCTTGCCATCGGTCTGGGCGGTCAGCCGTTGGCGGCAGCGTTTTTCTCTTTTGCTATTGGTACGCTGTGTTTGGGGTTTGTCATGCTTTGGCAAGGCGATTGGCAAAGCATGTCCGAGAATATCCCGAAGCAGGCTTGGTGGCGGTGGGTTGGCGGAGCGATTGGGGCGGTATTTGTGTTTATCACGGCATTTTTAGCCCCTAAGATTGGACTGGTGAACATGGCGTTTTTAATCATCTTAGGACAACTGATGGCAGGCATGGTGATTGACCATTTTGGACTGATACAAATGCCCGTGCGTCCGCTTGGCATGCATATACCAACCGAACTT
>NZ_MXAP01000059.1 GCF_002027555.1 Moraxella equi | reverse complement strand
TAAGTTCGGTTGGTATATATTTTTAAAATTTGGGCGTATGGGACAAATTGCCATTCACCCAAAAGTCAATACTTTATCACAGAGCGAATGTGATTTATCTATAAATAAAAACAGGTCTTATCCGTCAAGACCTGTTTTTACAAACCATTGATTTATTCCATGATCCCTGTAATGTCCACAGGATTATTTGCCACTTGCTGTTTTTTGGCACCGTCATTGCGTTTGGCTTGTAGCTCTTGTAGATACTCTTCGGTAATCTGCCCCGCCACATAACAGCCGTCAAACACCGAGCAGTCAAAGCCATCAACACGACTGTATTTGGTGTTATTAACCGCTTCCACCAAATCATCCAAATCTTGGAAAATCAAGCGGTCAGCCCCGATAATCTCACGCACTTCATCAACCGTACGCCCCGATGAAATCAGCTCACTCCGCACTGGCATGTCAATGCCATAGACATTGGGGAAAATCACAGGTGGGGCAACGGATGCAAAAAAGACGTTTTTCGCCCCAGCATCTCGTGCCATCTGAATAATCTCATGGCAGGTCGTCCCACGCACGATAGAATCATCCACCAATAGGACGTTTTTGTTTTTAAATTCCAAAGGAATGGCATTTAGCTTTTGACGGACACTCTTTTTACGCATGGACTGCCCAGGCATGATAAAGGTACGCCCGATATAGCGGTTTTTGTTAAAACCTTCACGGTATTTCACGCCCAGATGAGTGGCACATTCTAGTGCCGAGTTGCGAGATGTATCAGGAATGGGAATGACCACGTCAATGCCATGCTCATCACCCCATTCTGCGATGATTTTTTGGGCAAGCTTTTCGCCCATCCGCATGCGAGCCTTATGCACCGAGATATTATCGATGATACTGTCAGGACGGGCAAAATAAACATATTCAAAGATACAAGGCGTGTGCTTGATTTTGTCAGTGCATTGCTTGGTGTGTAAGTTATAATTTAAATCAATAAAAATCGCTTCACCAGGGTTGATGTCTCGCACCACTTCAAAGCCCAGTGCAGTCAGTGCCACCGACTCAGACGCCACCATGTACTCCACGCCAGCGGAAGTCAGACGGCGACCATAGATGAGCGGGCGAATGCCGTTAGGGTCTCTAAATGCGAGCATGCCATGCCCTGCTATCATTGCCACCACGCCATACGCCCCTTGGCAACGGTCATAGACAGCTTGCAAGGCGGTAAAAATGTCATCGGGGGCAAGTTTGGTTTTGGTGAATTTTTGTAGTTCATGGGCAAAAATGTTAAGTAGCACTTCCGAGTCCGAATCGGTGTTCAAATGACGGCGGTCATACTCATAGACTTCTTTGGCAAGGGTTTCGGCATTGGTTAGGTTGCCGTTGTGTGCCAAGGCAATGCCATAGGGCGAATTGACATACAAAGGCTGAGCTTCTGCCGTGCTTGATGTGCCTGCGGTCGGATAGCGAACATGTCCGATACCAAAATTCCCCACCAGACGCACCATGTGCTTATTTAAAAACACATCTCGCACCATGCCATTGTCTTTACGCAGATACAGGCGGTCATCTTTTAGGGTTACTATCCCTGCCGCGTCCTGCCCTCGATGTTGTAACATGGTCAAGCCATCATATAACATCTGACCCACAGGCTCATGGGCACACACACCAATCACACCACACATAGTTGTTCACTCCAAAAGTTTGGCAACACGCCAATTAGGTTAAAAAGATTTAATACTGATACAGATTTTCAAATTTTTTATATTAAAAAATCCGCCCTATTGATACGGATTTTCTACTTGATTCCATGCTTCGCCAAGCACTTCGGTCAATAACGCCTGTGCCACAGGGGCAAGGGGTAGTAAGTTTTGGGCGAGAATGGATTCTTGCCATTGGGGTAGTTTAATAAGCAAGGGGGATGCGATACTTAGGATAATCAGCACTTTTAACACGCCTTTACCCGCCCCCAAGATACCACCCAAAATGTTATCCAAAAAACCCAACTTTAAAAATTTTAAGGTTTTTAATGCCAGCCACGAGATAACGTGCGTGATACTCACAATAATCAGCACAATCACCAAAAACGCCAGCGAAATCTGCAAGACTTCGTTATCAACCACACCCACGAACAAAGGCGAGAACTCTTTGGCAAGAGCTGACGCCACAATGAGTGCGACAAACCACGCCACCAGTGACATCGCTGTCTTAATCGCCCCTGCTTGAAAACCACGCCACAGTCCAACAAGCACCATAAAGGCGATACCAATATCAAGAATACTCATGCTTTATTCGGCTCGCCCGAAGCGTTTTTATCTAAGTCGTTATCATCCACGTCTTTATCCAAATCATCAGATTTATCCGCCACAACCAAGGCACGCTCTTTGTAGTTAGCAATGCTTTGCACGCAGTCCTGCACGAGCGAAGGACCTTTATAAACCAGTCCTGAGTACAGCTGTACGGCGGTCGCTCCTGCACTCAGCTTACGCACCGCCAAATCACCTGTATCAATACCGCCCACCCCAATCAAATCCACCTTACCCGACAGTCGCTCGGCAAATGCCGTCAGTACCAACGTGCTTTGATGACTAAGCGGTCTGCCTGACAACCCACCATCTTCGTGGGCATGCTCTTGGTCTTCGACACCCACCCGTGATAACGTGGTATTTGTGGCAATCAGCCCATCAATGTCAAAGTTGGTGAGATTTTTAGCGATGTCATCTATTTGGCTCTCGTTCAAATCAGGGGCGATTTTTAGGGCAAGTGGCACATAGTAGCCATGCTCGCTTGCCAGTTTTGTATGGCAAGTCTTGATACCATCTAACAGATGAGCCAGCTCAGACGCTCCTTGCAGGTTTCGCAAATTGGCGGTGTTGGGGCTAGAAATGTTAATGGTGATATAACTGGCATACGGATAAACCCGCTCCAAGCAGTACACATAATCATCCAAGGCATTCTCAACAGGCGTGGTCGCATTTTTGCCGATGTTAATACCAAGCACGCCTTTGTATTTGGCACGCTCAATATTGGCAATCATCTTATCCACGCCATCGTTATTAAAGCCCATGCGGTTGATAATCGCCCCACTGTCCGCCAAACGGAACATTCTCGGGCGTGGATTGCCCGCCTGCGGTTGTGGCGTGACTGTACCAATCTCCAAAAAACCAAAGCCAAGCTCAGCCAAGGCGTCAATATACTCGCCATTCTTATCAAGCCCTGCTGCCAATCCCACAGGGTTCATCAGGCTAATGCCCATGCAGTTGGTCGGCATTGACTGGCGTGGATAAGCAAACCCAAGCAGGCGTGCTTTATGCAATCGCTCTAAATTTTCAAGCGTCCATTCGTGGGCTTTTTCAGGTTGCATGGAAAATAGATAAGGGCGAAGTAAGCTATATGACATGGGTCTCTCAAAATGGATAAATACATCTTTTGACATTATAACACATTCCGTTAAAAGATTAAATATCACTCATGCTTGACTTTCGACCGCCTTTTTACCATTAAAAACCGCCACCCTAACTAATAGGTAGCGGTCATGTTATCAGCCCATCAAGGTTGCACAGGCGAGAATCTCTCACTTTGACGTGCCAGACCTTGGGCGATGACATCGGCTGTCATGACCCGATATTCTGCCAAGTCAAACATCGGCGGGGGCAAGCCGTCTGCGTCCAGATACGCCACCATACGAGCGACTATCGGCATATGACATACCACGGCTATCACTTTATCATGCTCATGCCCATAGTACGATGTAATAATCCGCTCAATGTCCGCCACGCCTGCCACAGGGTCATCATCGGGGGTAATACTGTCTAACGTGATGAACGTGGGATTTTGTCCTTTGTCAGTTGCGGTATTTTGCAAGATTTTGGCGGTTTGGTCGGCACGATTAAAGGGACTTGCGATAATCATGTCAAGGCTGTATCGCTCGATGAGATGCGTGGCAGTCTGGCTTGCCTGAGCTTGCCCAAATTCGGTCAAATCACGCCCCGCGTCATCGGCACAATAGGCGGCTGCTTGTCCGTGTCGGATAAAGATAAGTTTCATGGTAAATCCTTCTTTTAATATAGGGCAAATTGCAATTTGCCCCTACACACTTATTTAAAAATTTTCAAAAGTAAATATAGCCCAATTTAACAATCACAACCTATTTATCGTCCTTATCATCAATAGCTTCATCATCTTTGGGCTGATTGTCTTTACTTGCCTTTAATACCTTATCAAACTCTTTTGATAGCTTTTCATTGCTCTCATCATGAGGCATGACAAATTCCACATCACTTCGAAACCCTGTTTCCATCAGGTTTACCGCCACACTTAAAGCCGATTTGTTTTCATACAGCACCGCATATAAGGCATGGGTAATTGGCATATAAATGCCCAGTTTTTTGGCTTGTTCTTCCACCTGAGCAATGGTGTTCACCCCTTCGGCGGTTTGCCCAAGCTTTTTAATGGCATTATCCAGCGTAATGCCCTTACCAAGCATATTACCAATTTGATAATTGCGACTTAGGGTGGAGTTACAAGTGGCGTATAAATCGCCCACACCCGATAAGCCTAAGAACGTCAAGGGATTCGCCCCCACCGCCACACCAAATCGGCTCATCTCCGCCAACGCCCGAGTCAGTAGCATGGCTTTGGTGTTCTCGCCCACGCCATAGGCATTTGCCATACCCATTGCCACAGCATAGATGTTTTTTAACGCTCCGCCAAGCTCCACGCCTTTGACATCATCGGAGGCAAACACTCGAAAAAACGAACTGTGTAGTGCCGTCTGTACCGCCACTCTGAGCGGTTCGGACGGGCTGGCAATCACGCTGGCGGACGGCATATTATTCATGATTTCAAGGGCGAGGTTCGGGCCACTCATTACGCCAAAATTAACCTGTGGCAATTCGTCCTTGATGATGTCGCTCATCAGGGCAAACGTGCCTTTTTCTATGCCCTTGGTCAAAGACACCACCGCTTGATGTGTGATGTATGGACGGATATTTTGCAAGGTTTCACGCACCGCCGAGCTTGGCACCGCCACAAAGATGATGTCTTTGTTTTTGACCGATTCTGCCAAATCATGACTAAACGCCAAACGGCTATCTAGCACATGATTGGGTAGGTATTTTTTGTTAATGCGAGTTTTTTGTAGGGCTTTGACCGTCTTTTTATCACGCACCCACAGGGTCGTCTCACAGCCATTTTTGGCGGACAAATTCGCCATTGCCGTCCCGAAACTACCCCCGCCGAGTACCACGATACGCAGGGGTGCATCCATTTGTCTATCCACATGAATGCCAAATGTATCAGTCTTAGGCTCTTTTTTGCGTTTTTTGGCAAGATGAGCAAGGTTTGCCAAAATTCCGCCTTCGGCTTCGGATTTTTCTAAGAGATGTCGAGCTTCTTCTAAGCCTTGATTGATACTTTGGCTTGCTGCATCGACAATTTTTTTAACTTTGGGGTTGTCTTTTGACAATTTCATAGGGTTATCCTTTTTCAGATTTTCATTGATAAGTTATTATACCATTCTCAAATTTATACAAATGATTGGCTCGGCAAAGGCGAATTGAAACACGCCCC
>NZ_MXAP01000058.1 GCF_002027555.1 Moraxella equi | reverse complement strand
ATAACATGACAAAACGCACCAAACTCAACAAATCCGACTTAAAAATCTACCCCTCTGAACGCCTCACCGACAACGATGACGGCGGTGGCTTGGCACTGGGCACGCCACTGACAGGGGCGGATAATGAGCTGTTTGACCCCATTTCCTCAATCCAACGCATTAATGGTGGCATGATGACCCGCCTTGTGTATGCAGGCGTACAGCGTGCCGATGACGAACCGCTTTTGGGAGCATACACCGCCATCACCAAACCACCCAAAGACCCTAGCGTGTCGTATCTCTTGACCCGTGCAGGCAAATTTGGTGAGGTGCGAGGCGAGATGGTCAAAGCGGTGGAGGCGTACAGCGTGGCAACGATTGAGTCTCGCATGACTTTGATGTCCACGCAGTCTAAGAATAGCCGTATTGTGCAGGCTTATCAAAGCGTGGGTGAGCCATTGCCTTTGGTGGGTGATGTCTATTGCCTAAGACAAGACAAAAAAGGCTATGAGCAAGCGGAGCAATACATCAAAGTCATCAGCGTGTCGAGCGAAGAACGCACTTTTTATGCGGGTGAAAAAACCTTTGCCAAAACGGTCGTCAAAATGGAAATCAGTCAGCCCTTAGAACACAGCTTTGTGGGCGTGGAATATCCTGTGCAGGGTCATACCGATGCCCCTTGTAAAATCCGTGAAACTCATGTGGCGGACGCAGGGCAATATTATGGCGTAAAACCCATCGTCAAAGCCATCAAAGCAAACATGATGACGGTGCAAGTGCCATCACTCATGGAAAAACTGGTGCCTACTACCCAAAGTGAGACCCTACTTAGTGATTTGAGTGCCTCTGGCGTGAGTGCCGTGCTATTTGATGGCAGTAGCGAGAGTTTGACACTTAGCATTAACAGCACCCAAAACAGCTTATATACAGGCTCGCCTATCTTGCCAAACACCCTAGTTATCAGCACAAATGGCGATAACATCACTGATGTCGATGGCACGCTAATGCAAAGTGGGCAAGCGGTGGGCGTGGTGGATTATACTGCTGGACTTATCAGTCTAAACAGTATGTATGTGCGTGTGGTAAGTTTTACCCCAGCCAGTGTTGCTGATGTCGTCTCAGACACCGCTAAAATCCTTGTCAGTGAGAATACACAGTCTTATAACTACATTGTTAATCTGCCCACGCCAAGCACAGTTATGGTGCAATACCGCTCACAGGGCAAATGGTACAAGCTGACCCAAGGCGAGCAAACGCATGGTTCTATCAGTCTAAATCCGCAGACAGGCACGCTGTCCATCACCTGCCGTGAACTGCCCGACATCGGCTCGGCAATCGTGATTTATTGGGGGTCATCTGCGACATTTATCAAACGAGCCAACCTTGTGCCAGTGGTCAAAAGTGTTATCAGCCTGCCCACCACGCCTGACCCATCGTCCATCACGCTGTCATGGGCGGGCGGTCGTGCCACAGTCAATGCCCAAGGGGTCATCAGTGGCGATGTGACGGGGCAGTATCGTGATGGCGTGTTGTTGCTTGACAAAGCCATCAGTGGTGTGACAGTCGGTTATAACACGGGCGATAAAGTGAGCCAAAACCACCCAACCCCTGTGCGAGACTTGCAGGGCAAGATTAATCTGACAGTAGGGGATTTTGTCGCAGGGTCGCTGGTCATCACTTACCCTTTAACGGTGGAGGGCTATGATGAGATTGCACTGGGGGCGGTCATTACCGCCACTGGGCGAAAAGGCGGAAATACCACCAGCACAGGGGGAGGCTCACACGGTACGCATGGGGCGGGGACGCTATTTGCCACGCTGTATGATGATGGCAAGGGCAATCTTGTGGACAACACGGGCAAACAATTTGGCACGGTGGCAGGTGGTGTGGCAACATTTAACCCTGACACTACCGTCTCCATCCCCAAAGCCCGCTACCAAAAAACAAAAATCGGCGAGCAGGTACACTCACAGACCGCCACCAAATTCGTTGGCTTGGAGGTGAGTTGGGGAGCAAAAACTTATCAAGACATCTACCGCACCAGTTTTGCAGGCTTTGATTATGTGCCAGCAGGGGCAACCCTTGCCTCCAATGCTGTCATCACAGCCAGCTTTTATGACACACACCCTGCCAGTGCCAAAAGTGAGAGTGTGGCGGTGGGCACCTCGCTTGTCTTTACTGTTGGTGCAGGGGAGCTGATTGTGCCTAATTCGCTCAGGTTTACCATGAACGGCAAAAGCTATTTTGACAAAGATGGGGGGATTTATACGAGCCTAAACACCGCCACAGGTGGGGCGGACAAAGTAGGGAGCATTGATTATAGTACAGGCGAGCTGATACTCTCTGACCCCATCGGGGCGGTGATGGTGCAATCTTTGACAACCAGCGTCAATGCCCCTCGCACCGATGGCATAAGCTTTATCACGCCCTCTGCTCCCATTCGTCCTGCCTCACTGACCATCTCTGCGACCACGCTAGATGGCAAAAAAATCTCTGCCACCGCAAACGCAAAGGGTGAATTTGAGGGCGAGTACATCTCTGGTCTTGTCGATGTTGAATATGGCTTGGCATCGGTTAAGTTTGGTAAATGGGTAGCGGTGGCGGGCAATGAGGGTGAGGACTGGTACAATGCCGATGCGGTGGTCGATGGGAAAATCTTTAAACCCACTCATGTGTTTAGTAGCTCAATCACATACAGCACGGTCGCTTATTCTTACCTGCCTGTCGATAGTACCACCATTCGCATTGACACCGTGCGACTGCCCCAAGACGGGCGTGTGCCGATATTTCGCCGGGGCGATACCATACTCATTACCAACAGCTTAAAACAAGCACTCGGTTCGGCTCATCAGGCAGGTCAAACGATACAACTTGACCGCACCGACCTAGACCGCCTGTGTATTACTGACAGTACAGGCAAGGCGGTTAATGCCGAGCTGTGGGATTATGACTTGGAGGCGGGCAGTATCACATGGACAAGTCCACTGGATTTGTCCGATTATGCCTTGCCCTTATTTGCCACTTGCACATGGGAGGAGAAAAACCGCATACATGGCGTGGACATTGACGGCACGCTGACCTTGATATTTCCGATCAAACGGGATTATCCGCTAGAAGATACCTATGTCGCTAGTGTGCTCATTGGGGGTAATCTACAAGTGCGAGCGAGCGTGCCGTTTACTCAGCGTAACTGGACAAACATCTGGCAAGACACTCGCATTGGCGATGAGCCGTTAAACCGCTTAAATGTCAAAGATTATCCCATTGTCTTAACCGATGATGGGGCAATCGACGAGAAATGGTTGATTAAGTTTACCAGTAGCTCACAGTTTGAGCTGTACGGGCAAACACTCGGCTTTGTGCTAAAAACCGACACCTTACAAGACTTAGCCCCCATCAACCCAGCCACCAAAAAGCCCTACTTTACCATACCTCGTGAAGCCTTTGGGGCTGATACCCCATGGAGTGTGCAAGAGGTGGTACGGTTTAATACATGGGGGACACTCATGCCTGTGTGGGTCATCTGTGCGGTGCAACCGTCAGCAGACAATCCCAAAGGCTCGGACGGTTATACACAGGTGTTGTTTGGCGATACGACCGAAGTTTAAACAATCTTGAAAGGATATTTTATGAGCTATCTAAACCCTATTAGCCTGACCCCTAAAATTTATCAATCCACCGACCCACAAGCCCCACAGCTGACAGGAGTGATGGGCGACTATAAAAGCGTGTGGAAAGCCTGTCTGGTAACAGGCTACGGTAATAAGGCAGGGGCAGGATTTATGCTTGACAACGAAACCGACCATTCGTGTGATTTTATCAGTCCAAATATCATGATGAGTAAAATCGGCGTGGAGGAGGACAGTTCTTATTACAAGCCTTATTATTATAATGGCACAAATAAGGTATCGCAATGGGCTAGCACCACACCAAAAGTAAACGCCAGATATCCAAGCTGGACAATGTTAGTTTGTGCACTCGGTGTGTATTTTGTCATTACCACAAATGGCATGAGCCAAGTGGGGTATTTAGGTCTCATTAAATCAGCGATTAATGATAATAATATTAACTTTGTGCAGTTAAACGTCGGGAACTTATCAAGTTCTAACAATAACAGCTTTTTAGGTAGTCTTAAAATTGGCAACTATACCAACGCCCGTATCTTATCCAATGGCTATGACTTAGCAAACTCGCTCAAAAAAGACTTCTTCGTCAGCCTAGTCTCTGATGTCTTTTGGCGGCAGGATGGCGCGTTGCTCGGCTCTCAGCCCGCCTTACTGATACAAAACAGCCTGACTTTGCCAACGGATATTCAGATAACCGAATATCAAGGCAGACCTGTGTTGTATATATATGTGGTCAATGGCACAACTAGTTATTCCCAAGCCAATTATAGCTTTGGGGTGATGATATACTTGGACTACTGGGAGTACTAAATGCAAGTACACAGCAAAGCAGATGTGGCTCTTGCCCTACCTAATGTGGGCTACATCGCAGGGGATAATGACGGTATTGTAACAGTAGGCGGCGTCCCCGCACGGCGTGAGATTGTCTTATTCAACATGGAATTAACGCCAATAGCTCGCTATTACAGTCTCGATAACGGGCATTATCTGATACCCAACCTCAACCCAAACGAGCAGTATCTCATCATGGCACGAGACTTGCCCCCGTCTGACGGTATTGAGCGATATGAGCCTGCGGTGTGGGACTATGTGACCCCCAAAGATGATAAGACGATAGATGAGCAAATGGAGCTGTGGCAGTCATGGCAGACATAACCTCTGACAAACTGCCCTTGCCACTGACACGGCGGATGAGCGACAGACCACCGTCTGACCGCTTACCGCTTACCCTAAATCGTAAGTTAGGCACGCTGGATGTTGTTATCGCCCCAATCAAACCCATTGACCAGCCTACACCCACCACCAAAAGAAAAAACCCTACTGTCATGACCCACAATGGCACAACCTCACAGGCGGTGGGCGTAGCGGTGGGTGGGCAGGTGAGCATAAGGGGGCATGAGGCGTGGTGGGCATGGCATCTGTCATGGGGCAATGTGCTGGGTGTGGCAAGCGGACATAACATGGCTGTTCGTCATTTTGTGCCTGTTGCTGATGGCGTGGAGGCTTATGTTGATACGCCATGTCTTATCAGTGGTATTTATCGGCACACATGGCAGGGGCTGATAACCCTTGCTTATGCTGATACGATAAGTGTGGGCAATGGTGTGGGGCTGTACAGTTGTAATCTTGTCAAATATGGGGCTAAGGGCTATTTGCAGGGCTGTACGCAGGGCAGATTATCAGATGTGACGGGACTATTTGGTGATAACACGCACCAGGGCAACAGTACGCCAATTGCTCACCCTAGCACGCACACCATCACGCACAGCGTGCCTGTGCCTTGTCGTTATTATCCGATACCAGAGCCAGAGCCTGATAAACCGATATCGTATTGTAGTATCAGACCGCCGTCCGACCGTCTGCCGTTAGCATTAAGACGCAAGCGAGGGCAACACACAGCAGATGCTCTACCGCTTGCCATGGTTTGTTGGCATGAGATGCCCCCTGCCAGCACCCCCAATCTTAGGAGTTATATCGTGCATAATACCATCACCGCCACCATTGGCGGTATTCATGTCAATCCTTTGTCATTTAGCATAAAGACGGACATGGACAGCTTTTGTTGGCAAGGACGCATTGAGATACCCACCAAAGACTTTGCCAAAATCAAGGATAAACTGGGTAGCCATGGTAATGAGCCGATGATTAGCGTGGTCATTAACAATCACCGCTTTGTCATCATGGGCGAGGAGCTTAGCAAAAACCGCTCGTTTGTCAATCATGGTTACAGCTTATCAGGGCGTAGTGTGACGGCTCGTTTGTCATCAGATTATGCGACTAACAAAGACGGTGGATTAAATCAAGCCTTATTTGCCAGTCAGCTCTGTCAGCAAGCATTGGCAAATACAGGCATGACGGCAGACTATCAAGCCCCTGATTGGCTCATCGGTGCAGGGGTATATAGCACCGATAAGACACCGATTGTAATACTCTCCGATGTCGCTCATGCGTGCGGGGCGTTTGTATCAAGCCATGTCAGCGAGCCACAGCTTATCATCAAGCCTCGTCATAAAGTCCCTGCTTGGAAGCTTGCCACGGCAGAGCCTAATCTTATCTTGGGTCTTGACCCCATTCGCCAAATCAGCGAGCAACAACGGGTAAGCCCTGCTTATGACAACGTTTGGCTGACCAGCACCGCACGCTTGGATAATGTCTATCGCAAACAGTCGGCACGCACAAAAGAAGCCCCAATACAATCCGATGAGCTATTTACCGACCAGATTGCTACTATCGCTAAGGGCGTGCAAATACTATCAGAGTCAGGCACGCACATGGACATGACAATCACAACACGCTGGGCGGACAAATACGGCTTGCCCCTTGCCACGCTAGGCGATATCTGGCAAATCAATGATGAGGGCGGATATAAGGCAGTGGTGGTCAGCGTGGACGTACAAGTCAAAGTAGAGGACGGTGTGCCGAGCGTGTGGCAGGTGGTGGGGCTAGATAGATATATGGGATATTAATCCCCAATTATATTATACATTAATGCTCTAAAAAGTCAATAATTCAAAGGCAAAAAAATGAATTTATATCAAACATTTAACAAGCTCTTTGCCACACCCAAAGGCGTGGCACAAATCACAGGCCAAAAGGGGCAAGGCGTGGTGGTCGGGCAGACACTCGGTGGGGTGTTTGTGGTGCTAAGCGGACAAGCAGAGGTGGGCGATATGGTCTATTATGACCGACAGACCCACGAAATCACAGGGCAAGCTCCGCAGGGGGAGCGAGGGGAGTTTGGGGTGTA
>NZ_MXAP01000057.1 GCF_002027555.1 Moraxella equi | reverse complement strand
ACGTCCCTGCACTGTGATTAAAGCTGTCTTCACCCCATAAGATGAATTGAAGATTGCCTGCCGTTCCTTTGGGTGGTGTGCCTGTCAAGGTGAGCGTGCTGGGGTCAAAGGAGAGCCAGTCAGGTAGTGGCTCGTACCGTCCATCAGCCCCCGTGCTGGCAAGTGTGAGACGATAAGACAGCTCGCTGTCATAAGCATCCGCATCTTTAATGGTGTCTTTATCAAAGGTGATGGATAGGGCTTTGCCAATCTCACCTTTGATGGGTCTTGGATGTTTATTTACCCAAGGGGCGTGGTTATTGGTTTGGGCAAATATTTTTGCCTCAAATTCGCTTTGAGATAGCGTGGTGGTATTACCGCCTTTTGTAAAGGTGATTTCATCCATGCGATTGTCAAAGCCGTCTACCTGTTCTGCAAAGTAATCTATGAGCGTGATTTGGTCGTTTGTGCCCTTAAAGCGAATTTGGAGCATGTCATGATTGCTTGCTGTGTTGGTTACACGCACAAACATCGCCTCTGACAAATCATAGCCATGAATCACCAAGGCGTCTTTGCTCTCTAAGCTGTCAGTGCTTAGAATGGTGTCACGCCCACCGCCTTTTTGATAGATGATGGTGTCATTACCTGCTAGGGCATTAACAAAGTTGTCTTTGTTGTTTAAGGTGATGATGTTATCTAGGTCATTACCAAAGGCTTTTGTTGCCTCGCCTTTTAAGATGAGATTCTCTACATCATTAAACAGTAGGTTGTAAGAGCCTGTTTTTACAGCATTGCCAAACTCGTCAAAGCCATAGAATGGACGATCAACATGCTGCTCCACGGTGTCTATACCGCCATCGAACTGCTCTACAACATTATCAAGTTCATTATCAACGACATAGTAGTCGTTGCCAAGACCGCCATCCATGAGGTCGGCACCCATGCCGCCGTC
>NZ_MXAP01000056.1 GCF_002027555.1 Moraxella equi | reverse complement strand
GATTGTGAGTGGGTTCTAAGCGGGTAATTCAGTTAAGATTTGTCAGTACAAGGTGATTTTTGATGATAAGTTTAAGGGTCAAGAGTTTTACTGGATGCCTGCCGACTGTGCTCACTATGCTAAGTCTATCCCTGCAAGCCCTGTGGCAACGCCTGTTATTCCAGTTATTGCCCAAGCACCGATTATCAAATAGAAAATCACCCTTGAGGCTGACGCACTATTTAAGTTTGATAAGTGGAAATTAGAAGACATGCTCCCAGAAGGGCGTGCTAAGCTAGATGAACTTGCCACCAAGCTCATCGCATGGGAAGCACGTGGCGACAGCCGTGTAAACCTAACAGGTTATACCGACCGCTATGGCGATGACATGTATAACATGAACTTATCTATGCTTCGTGCCCAAACGGTTCGCCAATACTTGATTAGCAAAGGTGTAACATCAAGCACGCTGACTGCCTCAGGGGCGGGCAGAACTCAGCCATTACCGCATGTCATCTGTGATGTCAATGCCCCAAGAGCTGAGCAAATTAAATGCTTGCAACCAAACCGCCGTGTGGAAGCTGACGTTACTGTTTATGCATTTGCTAATGATGGTTCACGTCATGAGATCCGCCAAGGTGAGACGTATCAAAATTTCAATGATGGTCAGTAATCATCCCTAAAAACAAAACCCTGTCTGATGGTAGGGTTTTGTTTTGGAGTTTATAAAAAACCCGATGGTTAAAAGCTTAAAACTCTGTCACACCCAAAATTTCTTTATAAAGTGCTTTTTGCTCGCTACTGGGCTTGGCAGATTGTAGTGCCATGACCGCTGACATGTCGCCATCAATGCGGATTTTACCCATCATAAAGGCTTCTAGGGCAACATTAACATCTTTACCCGAGATGACTTGGGCGAGCGTGTCGCTGTCGATATTGATGGTACTAACGGCATCATTGGTGTGGTGCTGACCCAATTTACCTGCTTTTAGGTGTAGCTCTTTGGGGTCGTCACCTGTGATGCTGACATTGACAATAAGGTTGGCAAGGCTGGGCGGTAGATGTAAATCGCCTGCTCTGGTGTTAAGGGTTTGAACTTCATCAAACCATGCTTGACTTAAAAATTTTGCCATAAAAACAACTCGATGATAAACAAGATGGCTCATTATAAAGCAAAATAGATTTGAAAAGCAGGCTTTTTATAAAAATACCACAAAATTCATCAAATTTTCATCAATTTTACTTTTAAAAATTAAATTAATAAGTAAAAAATGATTAAATTTTTATTTTATAAAAACCAAATAGGTTTGGTGAAAGTTTTTAAACTTAATAAAAAGCTGTCTTTTTTGATTAAAAAAATTGATTAAAATCGTTAAAAATTGGCAAGAGTTACAAAAAATTTTAAAAAATGTGAAAATTTTCATTTATTTTTTACAAAACATACCCGAAAACTTACAATTGTGTTGTATAATACACGGTGAAAAACCCGCCACAATACCCTATTGTGAGTGTGGATTTAACGCAAGCCAAGCTCATCGTGAGTAAGCCAGTCACAGGAAAGATTGTGGTCATTGTTTGATTGTTATTTTTTCCTTAATTTTTTTAAGGTTTTTTCCTAAAAGCGGATTTGGATGATGATATTTGGCAAATTTTGCGTTACAATAGACAAATATATTTAAAAAACGTAAATTTGATGATTAATCTCATCAAACAACGAAACAAATCGGGCTGCACAGGAAACCTATCCCATGAGTCTATCTAAAACAGCAGTAGCCCCATCCGTTGACCATGAATACGAAATTACGATTGTTCGTCTTTTTACCATCATGGCAGTATTTTGGGGTATCGTTGGTATGACGGTTGGTGTGTTCATCGCATCGCAACTTGCATGGCCAGCACTTAACTTTGATACATCTTGGCTGTCCTTTGGGCGTTTAAGACCGCTACACACTAATGCGGTGATTTTTGCGTTTGGGGGTTCGGCACTTTTTGCAACATCTTATTATATTGTTCAGCGTACTTGTAAGACAAGACTGTTTGCCCCTTATCTTGCGTGGTTTACCTTTTGGGGATGGCAAGCGGTCATTGTGGCAGCGGTGATTACCTTGCCATTAGGTTTGACATCCGCCAAAGAGTATGCAGAGCTTGAATGGCCGATTGATATTGCCATTGCTTTGGTATGGGTAGCTTATGCCATTGTATTCTTTGGCACGCTCATCAAGCGTCAAACATCGCACATCTATGTCGCCAACTGGTTCTTTGCGGCATTTATCATTACCATTGCACTTTTACATATCGTTAATAACCTTGCCATTCCTGTGGGTCTTTGGAAGTCATATTCACTTTATGGCGGTGCAACAGATGCCATGGTGCAGTGGTGGTATGGACATAATGCGGTAGGTTTCTACTTAACAGCAGCATTCTTGGGCATGATGTATTACTTCATTCCTGTGCAAGTTGGTCGCCCTGTGTATTCATATCGTTTATCCATTGTTCACTTTTGGGCTTTGATTGCGTCATATATGTGGGCGGGCGGACACCACTTGCATTACTCGGCACTGCCTGACTGGACTCAGTCTTTGGGTATGGTGTTCTCGCTGATTTTATTCGCTCCTTCTTGGGGTGGTATGATTAACGGTGTGCTTACCTTGTCTGGTAGCTGGGATAAACTGCGTACCGACCCAATCATTCGCTTCCTTATCGTGGCATTGTCATTCTATGCGATGAGTACTTTTGAAGGTCCAATGCTATCTATCAAAGAAGTAAACGCCATCAGTCATAATACCGACTGGACGGTCGGACACGTACACTCTGGTGCGCTCGGTTGGGTAGGTATGATTACCATCGGTTCTATCTATGTACTACTGCCACGTATCTATAACAAAGCAAAAATGTACTCAACCAACCTTATCACAGTGCATTTTTGGCTTGCAACCACAGGTACGGTTCTGTACATTGTCGCTCTATGGATTTCGGGCATTACCCAAGGCTTGATGTGGCGTGCGACCAACGATGATGGTACATTGTCTTATGACTTTATCCAAACTGTCGTGGTATCACATTGGCCTTATGTGGTGCGTGCATTGGGTGGTCTGCTTTATGTTGGTGGTATGCTTGTGATGGCTTATAACTGCTATAAGACCATTAAGATGCCTAGTATTCCTGAGCATCTTGCTGAGCCTGATGAAGTCAATACAGGTCGTGATGAAGTCTTTGATAATGACACCGTCAAAGCATAAGGGGAGCAGCCATGTCTAACATTACACATGAAATTGTTGAGAAAAACACCGGCTTACTCGTTGTCTTTATTGTGATTGCGATTAGCTTTGCGACATTGGTTGAGATTTATCCATTGATTTTTGACCAAAATGCACCAGAGCAAGGCGGTGTGAATAAGCCACTTCCTAACATGCGTCCTTGGACAGCGTTAGAGTTAGAAGGTCGTGATATTTATATCCGTGAAGGTTGTCACGTCTGTCACACGCAGATGATTCGTCCACTTCGTGCTGAAGTTGAGCGTTATGGACCTTATAGCCGTGCCGCTGAATCTACATGGGATCATCCGTTCCTGTGGGGTTCTAAGCGTACTGGTCCTGACCTTGCCCGTGTCGGTGGTCGTTATTCTGACCAGTGGCATATTGACCATTTGATTGACCCACGTTCGGTGGTGCCAGAATCTGTCATGCCCGCCTATCCTTGGCTTGCCAAGAATGAGGTCGATGGCAGTAAGGTTCAAGCAAAAATGCGTATCTTTAAAGACCGTTTTGGCTTGCCTTATACCGAATCTGACATTGAAGCGGCGCCTGACCAAGTACAGGGGGCAACCGAGCTTGATGCATTGGTCGCCTATTTGCAACAGCTTGGTATCGCCATGCAAGGTCAACGCTAATGAATTGGGGCGTTTTACATAGTATCGCAACGGTGATGGCATTTATTGCTTTCATCGGTGTGGCGTGGTGGGCATACTCACCAAAAAACAAAAAACGCTTTGAAGAAGACGCACAACTTGCGTTAGATGACAATCAATTAGAAAAATTGTCATCACAACGCACTAAGGATATACAATGAGCTTTTTTTGGAGTTCTTGGATTACCATCTTTTCGCTGGCTTGTTGGGTTTTTATTTTTGGGGTACTTGTTTGGACTCTAAAAACCAAGCCTGTGCTAGAAGAAGATGAGACAACAGGACATTCATACGACGGCATTCGTGAATATGACAAACCCTTGCCAAAATGGTGGCTTGCGGTGTTCTTTGGGACTTTGGCTTGGGGTCTAGGATATTTTGTATTATACCCTTCAATCCAGCCAAATAGTTGGAAAGGCATCACAACCGTAGAAGTTGATGGTCAGCAGGTGCCTTGGACATCAGAGAACGAGTTAAATAGCCAACTACAAGCCAACAACAAAGTTTTTACCGAAAACTTTGAGCAAAACATCTTAGCGGCAGCTGGTGCAACTGATGCTGTACCTGTATTGGCAAAGTTGTCTGAGTTACAAGCTGAGCAACGCAAAAATGCTGAGCCTGATTCAGACTTGCAGGCCAAAATCGATGAGCAGGTTAAATTGCTTGCCCCTTATGTGGATAAGCTGGCAGGTGACCCAGAAGCGCAAAAAGTAGGTAACCGCCTATTTTTACAAAACTGTGCTTTGTGCCACGGCTCTAACGCCAAAGGCGCAACAGGCTATCCTGATTTGACTGATAATGATTGGTTGTATGGTGGTAATGCGGATGAAATCTTGCTTACCATTCATAACGGTCGTGTTGGTGCGATGGCGGCATGGCAAAAACAATTGGGCGAGTCTGGTGTTCGTGCTGCTGCTGAATATGTTTTGTCTATTTCTAGTGGGCATGGTGCAGGCGTGGACAATGGCGAGCTTAATCAGTCGCTAGTAGCACAAGGCAAACCCATCTTTGAGGCAAACTGTGTGCTATGCCATGGTGCTGACGCTAAAGGTCTAACTGCATTTGGCGCACCTAACTTGACAGATGATATTTGGCTGTTTGGCGGTGACCGTGAAACTGTACAAACCACCATCCGTCATGGTCGTGCTGGTGTGATGCCTAAGTGGCAAACCAAGCTAGGTAACGAGCGTATCATGCTACTTGCTGCCTATGTTCGTTCACTATCACAAAACCCTGTTGAATAACATGGCTTAACAAAAAAGACCTTAACGTGTTGTTAAGGTCTTTTTTGTGGCTGATAGATTTATCGTGAGAAAACAGTGTTTATAAAGCTTGTTGGTTTTCAGCATAGATTGCCACTTGTAGCCAAATGTTTGCTTGAATGTAGTCTTGTACTTGAATCTGACTGTTTTGCTCATTGCTGACGGCAGCGACACGCACCACAAAGGCCTCGGCATTGGGTTCACGCAAAATTGCCACATCAAAGAGCGTGATAGGCACGCCAAAAAATTCAGTATGGCTTATGCCCAATACCTGACCTTGACACCATGCTTCATCTTCTTGCCCGAAGGTGTCGCCAAACAGATAAATACAGCTCTCCCCAAAGTTAATTTCTACAGGGGCAAGGGGTGTGTTTTCATCGCCGTCTTTGGGTGTCCATGTTTTTATTTGCTCATCAATGTCATCAGGCACTATGCCACCATTATCCGTCACAATGTCATTAAAGGCACGATGATAAAGAATGGCTTTGGGGTTTTTGACCAGTAGCGTCTCATCTTTGTTGCTTGGCTCAATGTTGTACGCCCACGCACTAAAATTAGCAAAGTAGTTTTTTGGGGTTTTGTACTCGTGGCGGTTGATGGTGTAGAGCTGGTCAAAGGCGTAGATGGTCGTGCCATCGGTGGTTCGAAGGCGTAAAATGGCGTCAGCGGTACGCTCACAGCGAACCACTCGCTCAATCTGACAGTTCACGCCATAAGGACTATGCACCGCAGGGTAAGCATTGATAAAGGCGGTGGGCTTGCCATTATCCATGGTAAGAATTTGCTTGATGTGACAAGGGGTGTCTTGTCCGAGTAAAAGGGTTTTATGATCAGTACGCCCCACGGTCAAACCAGTAGGCAGAGTGGCGGTCTCCAACATGGCTTGGAGCCAATCTGGCACGTCATCGGCAATGTTATTAGTTAAAATCGCCCAATGATCGCCATGTCCTGCATTTTTGTCACAAGGCAAGTCTATCTTTTGGGGTGGTATTTCATATTTGTAGTCGTAGCGAATGCTCATGGGAGTTCCATATGAATAAATACCCCATCTTTATAAGGGGGAATTTTAAAAAATCAAGTCATCTTATCCTACTGATTTGGATAAATTTTATCATCATGAACGACAAAATCCCCAAAAGCATGCCAAAATGGTGTAAACTATGGCGTTAAATTTTAAAAGGCAATCCCCATTTATGTTTCGTCCCCTTGCTTTATTTATCGGGCTAAGATACACCCGAGCTGAGCGTAAAAATGGCTTTATCTCCTTTATCTCACTCATCTCAATGATTGGGCTAACCCTTGGTGTGGCGGTGCTTATTACTGTTTTGTCGGTGATGAATGGCTTTGATAGGGAGTTAAAAACCCGCATTTTGGGCATGGTGTCACAGGCAAATGTCAGCTCTTATGAGATTATGCCTGATTGGCAAACACTTGCCAAAAAGATTGAAGAGAATGACAAAAATGTCGTGGCAACTGCTCCATTTATCGGATTACAAGGCATGCTGACCGCTCACGGACAGGTGGCGGGTATTATGGTAACAGGCATTGAGCCTGAGTATGAAACCAAAGTGTCCATCATTGGCGAACATATGAAAGAGGGTGATATTCATGCATTAAAGGCAGGGGAGTTTGGTATTGTCTTGGGTGAGAGCATGGTGCAATCTATGGGACTGATGATGGGCGATAAGGTAACCTTGGTAATGCCCGAGGCATCGGTATCGGTGGCGGGTGTTGTTCCTAGATTTAAGCGTTTTACCCTTGTGGGGACGTTTAGCATCAGCCCTGAGATTGACAGTACCATGGCGTATGTTGCCATGCGTGATGCAGGCGTGTTACTGCGTTTGCCCGAAGGGGCTCAGGGCATTCGCCTAAAAATGAATGATATTTTTAAAGCTCCTCAGGCGGCACTAAAAGCACAGAACATCGCCCCCGAACGTCTGTTGGCGGATGATTGGACAAGTACTCATGGTAATTTGTTTTCTGCCATTCAGATGGAAAAGGCGATGATTGGGCTTTTGTTGTTTTTGATTGTGGTTATTGCCTCTTTTAACATCGTGTCCAGCCTTGTCATGTTGGTTACTGATAAAAAATCTGACATAGCCATTTTAAAAACCTTTGGGGCAAGTCCCAAGCTCATCATGCAAGTCTTTATGGTGCAAGGCATGATTATCGGGGTTATTGGTACAGTGGCGGGGACGATTTTGGGTGTGACATTTACACTAACCGTCAGCCAATTGTTGGGCTTTATTAATAATGTGTTCGGTCTGCACTTATTTGATGCGTATTTTGTCAATTATCTGCCAACCCAAATAAAGATGGGTGATATTTTATTAATCGCCTCATCATCATTTCTATTGTCATTTATCATGACCATTTATCCCGCCTTAAAAGCGGCAAAAATCCAACCTGCCCAAACATTAAGATATGAATAAAATTTGATGAGTTAAAAGTAAGTGTTATGAGTATTATTTTACAAGCAAGAAATGTCAGTAAAGTTTATGACGAAGGAAAAATCAAAACGCCTGTACTGACAGGACTTGATTTAACAGTGTATCAAGGTGAGCGTATCGCCATCGTTGGTAGTAGCGGTTCGGGCAAAAGCACGCTGTTGCACTTATTGGGAGGGCTTGATACACCAACTGAGGGCGAAGTGTGGCTCAAAGGCGTGTGCCTAAATCATTTAAATGAGACGGCACGTGGACAGATGCGTAATGAGCATTTGGGTTTTATTTATCAGTTTCATCATCTACTGGCGGAGTTTAGTGCCACCGAAAATGTCGCCATGCCCCTGCTCATGCGTGCTGATGTTAGTATTAACGAAGCAAAAGATAGGGCAAATGAACTACTAGACCGTGTCGGTCTGTCGCACCGTACCCACCACCGCCCAAGCGAGTTGTCAGGCGGTGAGCGTCAGCGTGTGGCGATTGCCCGTGCGTTGGTGACACGCCCGAGTTTGGTGTTGGCCGATGAGCCAACGGGCAACCTAGATGATGATAATGCCTTGGCGGTGTTTGAGCTACTCTCAGAGCTACAAGACACGCTTGGCATGGCACTACTCATGGTCACGCATGACAGGGCATTGGCGTCACGAGCTGATAGGGTGCTACACATGAAAAGTGGGATGTGGGCGGAGTTTTAAGACTGTAATGGGCTTGCCGTAGATGTAAAATTAACCAGAAAAAACCACGTCCTAAGACGTGGTTTTGTGTTTTTACCAACGAATTGGCGTAACATGGGGGTTGCTGGCTTTGAGATTCTCGTAAGTGCCTTTGACAAAGATGTCTTCATTGACGGTGCTGATGTTGGTGTGACCGCAGAACGCCATCGTGATGTCGCACTCTTTGTAGATAATCTCTAAGGCGCGGCGAACGCCATCTTCGCCATACGCCCCCAGACCATATAGGAATGAGCGACCTATCATCGTGCCTTTTGCTCCTAATGCGATGGCTTTTAGCACGTCTTGACCTGAGCGGATACCACTGTCTAGCCAGATTTCGCATTTTGAGTTTTCTGCTTGCACCGCTTGCACACAGTCGGCAAGACTGGCGATAGAGCTTGGGGCTCCGTCTAGCTGACGACCGCCGTGGTTGGAGATAACCATGGCGTCCGCCCCTGATTTGGCAGCCAAAATGGCGTCTTCGGGCTCCATGATGCCTTTGATGATGAGCGGGCCACCCCACAGCTCTTTGATACGAGCGACATCGTCCCAGTTCAGGCTCGGGTCAAACTGCTCTGCCGTCCAAGATGATAGGCTAGACAAATCGCCCACCCCTTCGGCATGACCGACAATGTTGCGGAAAGTGTGACGTTTGGTGCCAAGCATATTAAAGCACCATTCAGGTTTGGTCATCAGATTGATGATGTTGGTTAGGGTAGGCTTAGGGGGTGCAGACAGACCGTTTTTGATGTCTTTGTGGCGTTGTCCTAGCACCTGTAAGTCGGCTGTTAGGATAAGAGCAGAGCATTTGGCTTCTTTGGCACGGCGAATCAGATTTTCCATGAATTTTTTATCACGCATGACATACAACTGAAACCAAAACGGCTTGGTGGTGTTCTCTGCGACATCTTCAATGGAGCAAATACTCATCGTTGAGAGCGAAAAAGGAATGCCGAACTTCTCAGCAGCACGAGCGGCGTGAATCTCACCGTCTGCCCACATCATGCCTGTAAAGCCTGTTGGGGCGATTGCCACGGGCATATGCACGTCTTGTCCTATCATTTGTGTGGCAAGCGAACGACCTTCCATGTCCACGAGTACACGTTGGCGTAGCTTGATGCGGTCAAAATCGGTCTCGTTATTGCGATAAGTGGTCTGTGTCCACGAGCCTGAGTCCACATAGTCATAGAACATGCGGGGTACTTTACGCTCGGCAATACGGCGTAGGTCTTCGATTTCGGTGATTTTACTTAAATCTGCCATAAAACAGCCTTAGTTTTTAAAGTTTTGAAAATGGGGTGTATTTTACAATAATTTATCAAAAATAACAAAAGGGATTATAAAAACCCTTTCGTTAAAATCATACCCTAAGTTCGCTCACTCTTTTTGCTGATAACAGTCATGATGGCAAAGAAGGCAATCGCCCACAATGCTGCTGCAATCCACCATATAGGGTTAAAGATGAACGCCATGCCCACCAGACCTGCTTGTATTACATAATAACTCATGGCGATGAGTGTCTTACGAATAACCAAGCCTTCACGGTTCACCAGACCAACTACCGCACAGGCAGCGACGACGTTATGCACGCTAATCATGTTACCAGCGGCACCGCCCACGGCTTGCAGGGCGACGACTTTGGCGGCGTCATTAGCACCTAGGCCAATCTGAGTGGCAGTGCTCCACTGAAAATGGCTAAACATCATGTTAGAGACGGTGTTTGACCCCGCAATGAATGCTCCCAATGCTCCAATCCATGGTGCAAAGAGAGGCCATGCTCCTGCAAACACGTCCGCCGCTCCTGCTGCCAGTACTTTTGGCATGGCAAGAATCGGCTCGGCAACATCGGCAGGCGTGCCAGAGTTGATAAATACTTGCACCATAGGGATGGAGAACAGCAGGGCAGGGGCGGCAGCTATCATGGTCTTGCCAGAGGCTGACCAACTTTTTTTGACGGTGTCGCCTTTCATGCCAAACAAAAAGATACAGATGATGGAGACAAGCAGCAGCACGGTCGCAGGCGAGTACAGTAGCTGTGTTTTGTTGGTGATACTGGTGTCTAGGATATTGCTAAATGTGATGACCGCATTACTGCTTAGCCAATCTTTTAATGGCTTGATGGTACGAGTGGCGATTAGAATGCCGATGACCAGCAGATAAGGCGAGAATGCCTTAAAGACAGAGAATTTGGCTTTTTCATTCACATCAATGTTGGTGGTGGCTAAGGTGCCCCTCCATTCTTCTTCCCATTTATGACGGCTTTCAAAGTCAAAGGTGTTTTTGGGGGTCAAAAAGCCCATTTTGGCAGCTGGCACGACAATAGCAAGACCGACCACGGCTCCGACCAAAGAAGGCAGTTCCGGTCCGACAAATTTGGCGGTCAAATAGTAAGGGATGACAAAGCACAGACCGGCAAAAATGGCAAAAGGAGCGGCTTCAAAACCTTGGCGAAACGAGCGTTTCACCCCAAAGAATTTGGTCAAGAAACAGCACAAAATCAGCGGAATCAAAAAACCCACCACTGAATGCACAAAGGCAACGTTTGCCCCGATTTGCACGATATAATCATTAAAGGCAATGCCCTGCTGACTAATGGCAGCGGTTACATCTTCTTTATTTTCAAGCCCCGAGTTCACGCCGATAAGAATGGGCGTACCTACTGCTCCATAGGAGACAGGAGCGGACTGAATGATGAGAATTGCCATGACACACGCCATTGCCGGAAAGCCGAGTGCCAGCAGTAGGGGAGCTCCCACTGCTGATGGCGTACCCCAACCTGTGGAGCCTTCAATGAGTGAGCCAAACAGCCATGCTACAATAATCATCTGTACACGGCGGTCAGGCGAGATACCCATAAAGCCTTGGCGGATGGCGACAATGGCTCCGCTCTCTTTTAGGGTATTAAGCAGTAGCACCGCAGCAAAGACGATGAATAGGACGTTGGCGGCGGTTAATACGCCATGAATGGTCGCAGCGGCAACTTGATTGCCAGCGGTTTGCCATACAAATAATGACAGCAAAGCGGTTGCAAAATACGCCACAGGCATGGCAATTTTGGCGGGTAGTCGCATGACGACCAATAAGGTAAAAACAATTAAAATTGGTAATAATGCCAAAAAGGTCAGCATATACACTCCTTTGTCCAACAAAGACTGTATGCCCATTTGTGTTATGATTTCAATTTTAAAAATCCATTAAAATTGTTGGGTCATACAAGATAACAATCGTTTGTGATGATTGGTACATCACAAAGCCCTATTTTTGGTAAAATTTAGCAAATACCACAATATAAAAATGGTTATTAGCAATAAATCTCATTAGCTAAATAATGAGCCAAAGTGGTATTTTACTCAAAAATTTATTAAAAATAAATAGGGCGTACCTACCCTTGATAACATTTTTATAAAATAAGATGAGAATTTGACAATTTCAACCAATTTTTGCATGAAAAATGGCTAAATTTTGTGGCTCGAAGTCAAAAACTTGTCTGATAGAAAACTCACAGCCTACGTTTTTTCCTTGAAAAACGGGCGATTCCCCTGCTTTTTTAAACAAGCATTTTTCATTGCAAATACCAAAGATAGGTACGCCCTAACAGATTTTAACAAATCATCACATTTTTATTGTTTTTTTCGATAAATTTTAAAATTGATAAAAATATTTTATAAAAATCGGTGTGATGTATGATTTTGGCGTGCTTATCCGTGATGATTATTTGGTAAAAGATGAACAACATCCATAATCCCAAACGGATAGCATAGTAGGCAGGTGGGGGTGATAAGAATGGGAACGAGCGTGCCCAGATGGTCGATCAGCTCTTCGCTGTCGGCAAGGTCAAGCACATGAACGGCAGGCATGCGTGGATGTATAGCTCGGGCTTGGGTCAGTAGGGCGTGGCTGGTGTGGCACAGATGACAGCCATCCGTGCCTAAAAGATACCAATCTGTGGTAGGGTTGGATGTGTGGATGATTTGCTGGCTGTCTAAGCCTGTAAATGTCGCCAATAGTAGAGCATGGAACGTGCGGTATTCGTCATGAGCCAGGCAAGTTAGGGCGAAGCGGTCGTTTGTTAATTTTTGTAAGTATTTGATAAAATTAATATTATTCATAAAAAATAATGCCCTGTGTCAAAAAATCGTGTAAAATAGGGCGTTTATTATAGCAAATACACCCCAAGTTTATCTTATTAGTTTATTTTATTTTATGTTTAAAAAAACCACAAATACGCCGTCTTGGCCCAGTCCCGACTCACAAACACCCTCCAAACCCAAAAGACGGGGACTGGTGGCATGGCTGTGGCGATGGGCGATAGCTACGCTGTTGGTGTTGGTCATCAGCTTTCACCTGCTCATCGCCGCCATGCTGGGCGTGTGGAAAGTCGCCCCTGTCGGTAACTCCATGTTTATGGTCACTCATCGCCTATCGGGGGGCGAGGTGACACAGGTATGGGTGGATTATGATGATATCGCCAAAGCGGTCAAACAGGCGGCGGTGGCGAGCGAAGATGCCAAATTTGCCACGCATAATGGTTTTGACATGGAAGGTATTGAGCGTGCCATTAAAGCAAACGAAGCAGGCGAGGCGGTGTCAGTGGGTGGCTCGACCATCAGCCAACAGCTTGCCAAAAATCTGTTTTTGACATCGCACCGCTCCTATATCCGTAAGGGCGAAGAGGCGATTATCACGGTGATGATGGAGCAGATGTGGGACAAACAGCGGATTTTAGAGGTGTATCTGAACGTGGCGGAATTTGGCGAGGGCATTTATGGCATTGAGGCGGCGGCACGGCATTATTATGGCAAATCTGCCAAAAACCTAAGCCGTGAGCAGTCGGCATTGCTCATCAGCATGCTCCCCAATCCCAAATATTACCAAAAAAATCTCAATAACCGCCGCCTACAAAACAAAAAGCGGATTATCATGAAGCGTATGCCCAGTGCGGTATTGCCTTAGGTTGCACCTTTTGATATAGCAAATCCCAAGACGCACGCCCATAATCCGTCCCACGTTTTTCAAACTTGGTGGCAGGGCGAGAATCAGGACGTGGCGAAAAGTTGCCTTTGCCTGCCATGTTTTCAAACTCGCTCATGTTATCTAGCACTTCAAGCATCCACAAGGCATAATGCTCCCAATCGGTCGCACTGTGAAAAATCCCGCCCGTTTTTAGTTTGTCCGCCACTAAGGTCATGCGGTCGGTCGTTACAAAACGGCGTTTGTAATGTCGCTTTTTTTGCCACGGGTCGGGAAAATAAAGCTGTACCGTATCCAAATGCTCACTAGGTAAATTGTTTAATAAGGCAATCGCATCGCCATTTAGCACCTTTAAATTAGTCAGTCCCAATTCATGAGATAGATAAGCAGTACGCCCAATGCCTGGTTCGTGGACTTCTATGCCGACAAAGTTACGAGCCAGCTCGGCTTGTGCCATTTCTACCAAGCTGTCGCCCATGCCAAAGCCGATTTCTAAGGTCAAAGGGGCGTTCTCGCCATTTGGTGTATCCTTAAAAAACACCCGCAAATCGGTGATGTTAGATACATCGCCCAATCTGCCCAAATCCTTACCATGATTGATGATGTACGGAGCAAAGGCAGGGTCGGTCAGGGCGGTCTCAGCATACTGGCTCAGGTGCGTTCGCCGTCTCATAAAGGTGGCGATGGCGTGGCTGTATTCGGTGGGCGTGCGAGCTAGGTTTTGGATTTCTTGGCTGATGGTATCCCGAGAGATGTCAGGGCTTTGGCGGTCGCCCCCAACAGGGGCAAGGGGGACTTTTGGGGTGGGTTGGTTTGGATTAGTCATGGTATATTATCTAAAAAAGGCGTAAAATAGTGCCTATTATAAAGCATTCATCGGTTAAGTACAAAATTTATGTTTCGTTTGCCATTTTTAGAAGACACGACTCCGCCCCCATTTTATTTGCCTCACTTATCCGACAAAGAGCGGATTCAGCTTGACAAGTGGTTTATTGGCACACGCTCGCAAAGCTATTATTTAAAAAGATTTGGTCAATTTGATAAGGCAGGCAAACTGCATGCTCGCTGGAATTGGTCGGCGTTTTTCACCACGTTTGGCTGGTTGTTATACCGCAAGCGTTATCTAGACTGTTTGGTGTATTGTGTGGCAGGGTGGTCGTTTATTAAGCTAAACATCGTCATCATTTTGGCGGTGTGTGAATTTTTATTTGTGGGTAAACTGCCTGATGATTATCAGATGTACACACGGCTCATGATAGCTGGGGCGGTGTGGCTGTTTTGGTCGGGCATGGTGGCACGCTGGGCGGACGCGTATTATTATCGCATGGCACGGCGTGAGATTGCCGATGCCGTGGAGCTATACCCTACTGACAAGGACGCTCAAAAGGCACATCTGGCAGAGCATGGCGGGGTCAGTGTGGTGGGGCTTAGCGTGGCGTTTGCCATGTTTGGGACGTTGCTTGCGATTATTGTATTGCAATTTGTGCCGATTATCGCCATGCAAAAAGAGCAGGCGGTGATTTTTGAGAGTTATCGCAGTACCAATGCCATTGCCAAGCGAGTGGAGCTCATCTATGAGCAAACTGGCACCTGCCCTGTGGGTCTGCCTGTTACTACCGACAACCAAAGGGTGAGCGTGGAAGTGGTGGCAAGCCTGCCCTATGCCAAGACCGATTGTGCGGTGGTGGCGACGGTGTCAGGGGCGAGTTATCCGGTGCGGTATTTAAACGGTCGGCATTTGGCAATTTATCATCAAATAGATGATAATTCGTGGCGGTGTCAGACATCGCTAAATAAAAAACAAACGCCAAAACGTTGTGTGGGGTAGCTTCACTCCAAACTCACAAACACTAATTCAGGACGGTTAAACAGGCGTGGCACTCTCGTGCTTTCTCGTGCCAAGCCACGGCTCACGATAAATTTGGTGTTATGGTCATTGGCAAATTCATAAAGTCCGCCTGCATATTTGGGGAATAGCCCTTGATTGGGAGCGTACACGCCATTGATAACGAACGGCACTCGCCATTGTCCGCCATGAGCATGACCTGCCATGATGATATCAAAAGGATAATTAAGATACATATCAATATGCTCGGGGCGGTGGGTTAATAAAATATGGACGTGATTTTTAGTATCATTATTTAAATTATCCGTTACCGTTTTTAAATCCTTATCAAACGCTCCGCCGTCTGGGTCAGATATGCCATGAATGACGACATTGGTATTTGGCACGGATATACTTTTGCCATGAATGATTGATACGCCATGAGTGTGAATTTTACCCATAACTTTATTATAATCCGCCTGACTTAGCCAATTTTCATGATTACCGTCCACATAATAAGTTGGGGCAATATTGGGTAATTGGCTTAATAATTCATCGGCATTATCAAAAGGCATTTTATCATCATAAATATCCCCGCCCAATAATATCACGTCAGGCTGTTTTTGTTTTAAACTATCTATCAGCCATTTTTGATTATCGCCATAATAACAAGCGTGCAAATCGGTAATTAGGGCGATATTTAATGCCTTATCACTTTGATAGCCGATATTATCAAATTTATAATCCACCACTTTTAATAAATTGCTATAAATAATAATGGCAACTATCATCAATAAAGCGATGAGTATTCTTATCATCGCTTTTTTATATTTGTTAAAAAATATCATGGCAATATCCGCTCTCGCTCCCAACCGTTTTCGCCTTTTCGATAGACAATGCGGTCGTGCATACGGTTGGCTCGCCCTTGCCAGAATTCTATTTTATCCACCAATAGGCAATATCCGCCCCAAAACTCAGGCTTGGTGATACGCTCGCCAAACTGCTCGGATAATTTGGCAAAATCGCTCTCCATGACTTCACGGCTCTCTACCACGCCACTTTGGGGGCGACTGACCCACGCCGCCAGCTGGCTGTCTTTTGGGCGGGAGTGATAGTAAGTCTCTGATTTATCATCAGATAATTTGACCACACGCCCAGACGCTCGCACTTGGCGTTCTAGCGTATGCCAAAAAAACAAGGCTTCGGCAAAAGGATTGTCCGCCAAATCCTGCCCCTTGTCGCTCTCATAATTGGTATAAAAAACCATCTGAATGTCGTCATCATTAGGGATAATCTCACGCATGAGCAAGGTACGGACGGACGGACGCCTATCCGCCCCACAGGTGGCAAGGCTAAATGCGTAGGCTTCGCCAATTTGCTCGGATATGGCATCATCTATCCATTTTTGTAATAAAGGATAAGGGGTGTCGCCAATGTTTTTTTCAATGAGTTCGTCTTTTTCGTAGGACAGACGGCTGGCACTAAAATCAATTCCCATAGTGGTTACCTTTGGTTGATTATTAAAATTTCGGCATTGTTAATCAACAACACCTTTGGATAGATTTGTAGGGGCAAATTGCAATTTACCTTATATAAATATTATTTTTTGGGCGAATGTCATTCGCCCCTACACACTCATAATACAAAATTACCTTAATTGAATAATGCCAATTTATAATTTATCTATGCTTGGCAATTCAAAAGGCGGGTGAGAGCTGATATCCACAATCACAATTTCATCATCAAAACGTTGATAATGCAAAATGTATTCGCTTATCATATCGCCAAACTCGCCTGTATAATTAGGTATGCCAATATGGTAATGCCAAAGACAATATTTTTGAGCGTGATTAAAATTAGCTCGCTCTTTTTTGGTGTGGGGATTTTGTGGGGCGGAGGATTTATTACGTCCTGCCAATCCATATAAGCCATTTTGCTCCACATGATTGATAAATTCAGCAACCCTATCTTGGTTTTGCTCGTCCAATTTATCAAGCAATCGCAAAAAATATAATGAGAAATTAACTTGCATTGGCTTTTACCCATGCTCTAAATGCTTCTTTATCTTTTGCCAGTCCTTTGGGTAGGCTAACAGTATGCTTGGCACATCCGTTTTCATCGGTTTCGCCAATGGCTTTTGTTAAGCGTTCTATATCAAAATGATGTTGATAAAACCAATCATAATAAGCATCTTCATCATCTTTGGCAAAGGTGGATAACAAAAGTTCATCAACCGTCATACCTGCTTGCTCGGCTTTGGCGGTAATTAGCTCTATGGTGGTTGGGGGGAGGTCTAATATCATGAGTTTTTCTCTTTTAAATATTAAAATGATATTTTTATTTAAGAGTATTTTTAAATATAGATTTTAAAATTGGATATGTAGGGGCAATTTATTCGCCCAAATGTTAAATTTACCATAAGGTAAATTCAATTTACCCCACACACCCATTTTAAATTATCTATGATTTAAAAATCACCCCAACACCGCCTTTACCTTATCCGCCAATGACGTTGCCAATGTTTGTGCCGTCTCGCCATTTTGGGATTCTACCATGACCCGAATCACAGGCTCGGTGCCTGATTTACGAATCAATAGTCGCCCTGTACTGCCAAGCTCGCTCTCGGCTTGGGCGAAGGCGGATTTTAGCTCGTCATTGTCATAAGGGTCGCTCATTTTGGCTAGACGGACGTTGATAAGCGTTTGGGGGTATGGGGTGTAACCCTTTGTTAAATCGGAGAGTTTACCGCCTTTTTTGACCAAAACCGCCAGCACCTGCAAGCCTGCTACAATGGCATCGCCCGTGCGGGACTTGTCAAGACATAAAATGTGTCCAGACGATTCTCCACCAATGGCGTAACCATATTTTTCAAGTTCTTGCATGACGTAGCGGTCGCCCACTTTGGCACGCACAAAGTTAATACCTTGATTTTTAAGTAAGTTTTCAAGTGCCATGTTACTCATCAGCGTACCGACCACGCCTTTTGGGGTTTCGTCTGCCCCATTGGCAAGAATGTACAAAATGCTGTCGCCGTCCAAAATTTGTCCGTTTTCATCCACCATCACAATACGGTCGCCGTCTCCGTCTAGGGCAATGCCCAAATCGGCATTGTGTTCTAGCACTAGGCGTTGCAAGGCTTCGGGGTGGGTTGAACCGCAGCCCGCATTAATATTTGTACCGTTTGGCGTGTTGGCATGAGCGATGACACTTGCCCCAAGCTCACGCAAAACCCGTGGGGCAACGCTGTACCCTGCTCCGTTGGCACAGTCCACCACAATGGTCAGCCCACGCAGGTCGTATTGGTAGGGGAATGAGCCTTTGCAGTACTCAATATAACGCCCCTTAGCGTCATCAATGCGGTAGCTTTTGCCAAGCTCGGTGGGGTAGTGTTCAAGGCGTGAAAGTGTGTCGCCATGTATCATCTCTTCCAATTTGGCGTTAATGGCGGATTGGGTTTCGTCTGAGATTTTTTTGCCTTCGCCTGAAAAAAACTTTACGCCATTGTCACCATAAGGGTTGTGGCTTGCCGAGATGACCACGCCCATATCGGCATGAAAACTTCTTGCCAAATGAGCAATGGCAGGTGTTGGCAAAGGCCCGAGTAGGTGTACGTCCACGCCTGCCGAGTGAAATCCTGCTTGCAAGGCGGATTCGATGACATAGCCTGAAATGCGAGTGTCTTTGCCAATGACCACGCTTGGGCGTTTGCCCTCATTTTCTTGACACAAAACCTGCCCTGTGGCATAGCCAAGTCGCAGTAAAAAATCAGGGGTAATGGGAAATTGTCCAAATGCCCCACGAATGCCGTCTGTGCCAAAGTAGCTCATGATGATTGCCTTTTAAAATTAAAATGATAAGAAAAAATAATCCTAAGTATACCGCCAAATTATTCTCTAATTCAATACTTTTTCAGTAGTATAAAAGTTAATCATAAAAACAAGAATTTTTATCAAAATTTACAAAAGCCTTGTTTAAATTGCAAATTTTTGCCACAATATAGCATTTTTTAATCACGGAACCATTCATGACAAATCTTAACCTACACCCTGCCTTTACCCTAAAATCTAAGCACCACATAGAAGCCCTTGATATCACGGTGCTACTTTGCGAGCATACTGACACAGGGGCAACTCATTATCATCTGGCATGTGATAATGACGAAAACGCCTTGATGATTGGCTTTGCCACTCAGCCCATGACTTCTCGGGGCGAAGCTCATATCCTAGAACACGTTGTCTTGTGCGGTTCACAAAAATACCCTGTACGAGACCCATTTTTTAGCATGATTAAGCGGTCATTGCAGACCTTTATGAACGCCATGACGGCAAGTGATTGGACGGTGTACCCCTTTGCCAGTCAAAACAAAAACGATTATTTTAACCTATTATCCGTCTATCTTGATGCGGTGTTTTTCCCCAACATTCACGAGTTAGACTTTGCCCAAGAAGGCATTCGTTTGGAGCTTGACAAGCAGGGGCGACCTGAATATCACGGCATTGTCTTTAATGAGATGAAAGGGGCGATGAGTGGCGAGATTGACCAGCTTTACTATGCTTTGGCACCACACCTGTATCCGACCACGACTTATCATTATAACTCAGGGGGCGACCCAAAAGAGATTGTGAAGCTGACCCATGCTGATTTGGTCAATTTTCACAAGACTCATTATCATCCGTCCAACGCCATTATCATGAGTTTTGGCGACATTGATGTGGCGGACATTCAAGCACGCCTGCACGATGATGCCCTAGTGCGTTTTGATGATGCTGAAAAGCCGTCTCGTGGCAAAAAGTTCGTCTCCATGACCGAGACTCGTCTAAATGAGCCTGTGCAAGTCTATGACACTTATACCGCTGACGTGAGTGGCGAGAAAATGACCCATAACGTGTTGGCGTGGCTACTACCAAGCATTACCGACCCCAAACAGCGTCTGGCACTTCGCCTCATGGAGGGCGTGCTGATAGAACATGCAGGTTCGCCCCTAAGAGCGTATCTTGACAGCTCGCCACTTGGCACGTCCGCAAGTCCGCTACTGGGCTTGGACGACAGTCATTATGAGATGGCGTTTTATGCAGGCGTGCGTGGCTCGGAGCGTGAGCTTGCCGATGACGTGGAAAACGGCATTTTGGAGCTACTTCGTTCTGTGGCAGAAAACCCCATTGATAATGAGACCATACAAACCATTTTGCATCAGATAGAGCTAGACCAACGCCACATCGGGGGCGACAGTATGCCTTATGGCTTGACACTCATGCTTGAGGGGTTTGGTACGGCACTGCATGGCGGTAATCCTGTGGACATGTGGGAGATTGATGAACATTTGTCGTGGCTATCGGAGCAGGTCAAAGAGCCAAATTGGGTGCAAAATCTCATCAAAACGCACCTGATTGACAACCCGCACCGAGTTCGCTTAACTCTATCGCCTGATAAGGACAAAGCCCAACGCTTGATAGATGACGAAAAGGCAAGTTTGGATAAGCTAAATGACTCGTTAAGCGATGATGATAAGGTACTTATTCGCCAAAAGTCTACCGAGCTTGCCACACGCCAAGCAATGATAGATGACGTGGATATTTTGCCAAAAGTGGGGCTAGATGACATTCCCAAAGCGATAAAATTCGCCCACGCCAACAAACAGCCGATAACCATTGGGCAAGACGAACGTACACTTTATGAGTATCATGCAGGGACAAATGGACTGTATTATTATCAAGTAGTGCTTGATTTAAATGATAATTTAGGCATTTTAAATAATCCGCTGCTGCCCCTATATCTAGGGCTGTTGTCCGAGCTAGGTACGGATAGGTATGACGCACGCACGTTCCAAGCGGTGCAAGCGTCCGTTTCATCAGGCGTTACTGCTCGCATTTCACAGCGTACCGACCGCCATGATAAGGAGGCGATGACAAGCTATCTAGTAGTGGCGACCCGTGCCTTAGCTCGTAAGCCTGAGGCGGTGGAGCTGGTAAGCGACGTGCTAAACAACACCATTTTCACCGAAACTGACCGCATGAGCGAGCTGTTACAGCAAAAACAAGCGTCTTGGCAATCACGCCTATCAGCAAGCGGACACAGCTACGCCATTCAGACCGCCAGTCGGAGCATGAGCAAATTATCATCGTTAGAATACCGTTATTCGGGCTTACCTGCCCTGTCGGCATTAAAGTCATTTTTAAAACAAAGTGAAACCGACCAAGCGGTTTGGCAAACGCTATCAGCACGCCTAGCCCAAATCCATGAGCAAGTACAAAACCTGCCCAAAGACGTGATTTTGGTGTGTGAGGCGGACAAGGCGGACGAGTTAAAGGCGGTGATAAAAGACGTGCTAAACACACCGCATAAGCCTGTCAAATCGTCTGTCGTAGTACATGATACGCTAGCGTTTGATGAGCTTTCTAACAGCGATGACAATAAAGACATCGCATGGCTTATCGCCACCAATGTCTATCATAATGCCACAGCCTACCCTGCGACCACATCGGGGCATGAGGACACACCTGCCTTGACAGTGCTGGCTCCGTTTTTAAGAAATGGCTATCTGCATTCGGCAATCCGTGAAAAAGGCGGAGCGTATGGTGGTGGGGCGAGTTTTGATGCCAATTCGGCAAGTTTTCGCTTTTATAGTTACCGAGACCCGCACTGCGTGGCGACTTTTCTTCATTTTGAAAAGAGTATTGACTGGCTGCTTAATAACGACCATGACGCTGATAAGTTGGAGGAGGCGATTTTGGGGATTATCGGCGGTATGGATAAACCTGCGTCCCCAGCAGGCGAGGCGGTCAAGGCGTGTTTTAGTGAGCTACACGGACGCACCAAAGAGATGCAAGAGGCCATACGAGCCAAGCTGTTGGCGGTTACGATAGACGACCTAAAACGAGTGGCACGCACTTATCTAAAAGACAAGCCCCATGTTAAGGCGAGCCTTGCCCCGCTTGAAAAAGAAAGTCAAATGGCAGAGCTTGGGTTTGATTGCCATAAGATTGGTTAAGATTGTTTTAAGTCAAGCAAAAACCCCATGCCGTGTGGTGTGGGGTTTTGGTTTGTGTAGTATTTATATGCTTTTTAGCAATTTCTCCAACGCAAGCCCTGCATTGTCCGTTTTCATAAATTGCTCACCGATAAGGAAGTGATGAATGCCATGCGACTGCATCAGGTGTACATCGTCCGCCCCATGAATGCCACTTTCGCTGACAATAAGTGCGTCATCGCCCACATTTTCACGCAAGGTCTTAGCAAGGCGAATAGACGTGTTCAAATCCACATCAAAGGTATTAAGATTGCGGTTATTGATGCCATAAATGTTGTGGGTGGATTTGGGCAATTTCAATGCACGAGCTAGCTCATTTTCATCATGAATCTCAATCAGCACGTCCATGCCAAGCTCTATCGCCACCTTGTGCAGGTGTGCCACGGTCTCATCATCAAGGCACGCCATGATAAGCAAAATACAATCCGCCCCGAGCGTGCGACTTTCATAAATGTGGTACTCGTCCACCATAAAATCTTTACGCAAGGCAGACAAATTACAAGCGTTTTTGGCTTGGATAAGATAGTCATCATGCCCCAAAAAATACTCACGGTCAGTCAAAACAGACAAACAAGTCGCTCCTGCCGACTCATAGCCTTGGGCGGTGGCAATGGGGTCAAAATTTTGGCAAATCACGCCTTTGGACGGGCTTGCCTTTTTTATCTCGCTAATCACGCCAATTTTGCCTTGCTTCACCGTTCGTAGGGCTTTGGCAAAACCACGCACAGCAGGGGTGGATTTGGCTTTTTGTTTTAATTCATCAAGGCTGATTTGGGTACGAGCATGGGCGATTTCTTGGTGTTTGGTGGCAATAATTTTTTGTAAAATGGTGGGGGTGGACATGGTTTTTTCCTTTTAAAATTTTTTTAAATTTGAAAATATAATTTGGGCGAATTGCAATTTGCCCCTACATATCCTATTTTAGGCGTTAAACGTCTGGGTAAATGTCACAAATTCCTGCATTTTTTGCCATGCCTTACCACTTGCTAGGGCTTGTTTGGCAAGGGCGACACCGTCTTTAAAGTTGTCTGACACCCCTGACAGATACAGGCTTGCCCCTGCATTTAGGGCGATAATATCACACGCCTTTTGGGTGCGTGGGTCGGTTTGTCCTTGTAGGGCGGATTTGATAAGGTCAAAACTTTCATCAGACGAGCCAACCGACAAGCCGTCAAGCGACTGCATGGCAATGCCGACATCGGTGGGGGCAATTTTAAAGGTGGTTACCTTGCCGTTCTTGTATTCCGATACCGTTGTGGGTGTGGCAAGGCTTATCTCGTCCAAGCCGTCATCAGAATGCACGACCCACACATGGCGACTGCCAAGTTTGCCCATGACTTGAGCGAGCTTTTCGCACAATGCCACATCATAGACCCCAAGCAAGCTATTGGGGGCGGACGCAGGATTGGTCAAAGGCCCTAAGATATTAAAAATCGTCCGCACCTTCAACGCCCCACGTACCGCCTTGGCATGACGCATGGCAGGGTGATGATTGGGGGCGAACATAAAGCACACCCCTGTATTTTTGGCACAGTCGGCAACTTGGCTTGGGTCAAGGGCAAGGTTTGTGCCTGCACTTGTGAGCAAATCGGACGCACCTGAACGGCTTGACACGCCCGTGCTACCGTGCTTGGCGACCACACTGCCACAGACCGCCACCACAAAGGCGGACGCTGTGGATACGTTGAACAAATTCGCCCCATCTCCGCCCGTTCCCACAATGTCCACCGTATTATCCACGTCCAAAGTAACGGCATTGGCAAACGACCGCATAACACGAGCAGAAATGGCAACCTCGTCCACCGTCTCGCCCTTGATACGCCATGCCGTGATAATGGCGGACAGTAGCACATCGGGGCATTTGCCTGTCATGATAAGGGTCATGAGCGTGGCGGTATCGTCATCGCTTAGGTTTTCGCCATTGATTAGGGTGTTTAGGGTGCGTACCAAAAAGGCGTGAATGTCGTGGTCATTTTCTAACATGGATTTCCTTTTAAATTTTTTGGGTTAATTTATCATATGTTGGACAGATTTGTAGGGGGAATACAACGCCCAAATTTATACATCATCACAGGGCAAATTGCAATTTGCCTCTACAATTTCCACTTTAGTTAAATGGGTTTAAAATAATGATATTTAAAAAAAATCACGCCACCGTTGGTAAATTTTCATCATCTAGCACAGCAAGCCCACAGCGTTTTAAAAAGTTATTAAAAAGCTGATAACCATGCTCGCTTAAAATAGACTCTGGGTGAAATTGCACGCCTTCAATGTCTAGCTCTTTATGGCGAACAGCCATAATCTCGCCCATAGAGCCGTCTGCATTTTGTGTCCAAGCGGTGATTTCTAAGCACTCAGGCAACGTGGCTTTGTCAATGACCAGCGAATGATACCGCACCACCGACACAGGGTTTGGCAAATCGTGAAATACGCCCACATCATCATGATACACGTCTGATAATCGTCCGTGCATGACCTCGCCTGCTCGCACGACATCGCCCCCAAAGGCTTGCCCAATGGCTTGATGACCCAAGCACACACCCAAAATGGGAATTTTTCCGCCAAAATGCGTCAAAATCGGCACCGTAACCCCCGCCTCGGTCGGTGTGCAAGGGCCGGGCCCTAAGATAATGGCTTGTGGTGCAAGAGCGGTTATCTCATCAAGGGTAATCTCGTTGTTGCGTTTTACCACAATATCCTGCTTTAACTCGCCAAAATACTGAACAATGTTGTAAGTAAAACTGCAGTAGTTATCTATCATTAAGAGCATGTCAAATCCTTATTTTTTTTTATTTGCTTTATCTTGTCGTCTTGTCAAATTTTACCGTACTTACGCCGTCATCGCCTGCTTTTAGCATGATGTGAGCCGACTGACTGGCAAAAATGCCATTACATACCACGCCCACGATGTTGTTTAGGGTGCTTTCTAGCTCGGCAGGGTCTGTGATGTCCAAATCATAAGTATCCAAAATCACATTACCATAATCAGTGACAAAGCCTTCCCGATAGACAGGCTCGCCCCCGAGTTTGACCAGTTCACGAGCCACATAGGAACGGGCTTGGGGCAGTACTTCCACCGCCACAGGGAATTTGCCCAGTTTGGTGACTGTTTTGGAGTCGTCCACCATACACACAAAGCGTTTGGATGCTACCGCCACGATTTTCTCACGGGTCAAGGCACCGCCACCGCCTTTTATCATGTTGCCATGAGCGTCTATCTCGTCCGCCCCGTCAATGTACAAATCAAGCTCGCCCACCGCATTTAAATCAAAAATTTCAATGCCTAAGGCTTTTAATTTATCTTCGGTCACTTGTGAGCTTGCCACCGCCCCTTTTAGGCGAACCTGTGGCAACAGCTCAATCAAGCAGTTTACCGTACTGCCTGTCCCCACACCCAAAATCATGCCGTCTTCGATGTAGGCAAGGGTGGATTTGGCAACGGCTTGTTTTTGGGCAAGTTTGGGGTCGGTGTGGGCTGTGTTAGACATGATGATTCTCATAAAAATTTGGGGTTATTTTACGCTAAATTTAGCAAAAAATAAATCATAAAAAATCAGCTCTACCATACTAAATAAAGCCAAAGCCTATAAGTGCGTCAAATATTATCATACACCGTATCACGCCGTCCCACCGTAATCACAAGCACCACCAGTTTATCATCCCTAACTTCATAAACCAAACGATAACCCATCTTACGAAGTTTGATTTTGTATAAATTCTTAGCATTCGCCCCGTGTAGTTTATTCTTGGGAATGTGTGGATTTAACAGCACTTTTTCTAGCTTTTTTAAAAATTGCTCGGCAATCGTGGCGTTTAATTTTTCAAATTCTTTTAACGCAGTTTCGTTAAATTCTAATTCATAAACACGATTTTCATCATTATTGGAATTTGGCTTGTAAGTCATCAATCGTTACCTTTACCGTTTTTTGGTTTTGCCGTTCGTTTGCCAATTTGATGAGTTCTTGGTCGTCTAATGCGTCCAACATTTTTTCGTATAAAGACGCAGGCACGCAATAAAAAGCAGGGGTATTGCGATTTAAAATCGCCACAGGCTCGCCATTGGCGTGGGCGAGTGTGTCCATGGGGCTTTTCTTTAAATCGCTGATACTGGCAACATAACGGCTGTGGATTTGGTTTAGCATATAAACTACCTTTTTGGTAAAGAGCGGATTAGTGATAGATTGGAGTATTGAGACGTGGTATTAAGAATATTAAACCAACATGTGAGCGAATATCTAGAATTTTCTTTAAAATATTTTTAAAGATATTTTGTATGCAGTTTTTATCGGAGATATTTTTAGAATAAAATAAGCAAAAAATACTCAGAAATATTTGAAATACACTTAGATTTTTTAAATGTTCTATGTTGGTACTTATCGTTTGTTCAATGACTGAATTTATTATATATTCTATTCTTATCATCATGTCATGTACGTCATTATGTTCATTCATGGGAAAATCAAATAGTTTAAAAGTGCTTTTTATAATACTTTTAAAAGTACTTTTTGTCAATCTTTTTCCCAAAATTGCCACCCACCCCAACTTATGCTAAACTATAACCTTTTGCAATTAGGAATTATCATGAAAAAATTTACGCTCATCATCGCCCTATGCCTGCCCCTAACGCTTGTGGCGTGCAGTGCCAATAACGGTCAAGGTGTACGTCCTACTGCCAGTATTTTGATTGGTAAATGATTTCTCTTAATTGACAAAATTTTAAATCAATAAAACCGCCAAACTCATCGGAATGTCTATGAAAACCTTTAACCGCCTTGCCCTATCCTTATGCGTATCCTTAGGGTTGTTATCCCTAACCGCTTGCCAGCACGCCTCAACCGCCACGCCCCAAGCCCCAACCGCCCTTGCCACTATCCCCCAACAAGAGCTAAAACTGCTCGCCAACATCCACGAACACACCCTAGACAACGGCTTGCAAGTCGTCATCAAAGAAGACAAACGAGCCCCTGTGGTCATGACCCAAATCTGGTATGGCGTGGGGGCGAATGACGAGCCTGTGGGCAAGGGCGGATTGTCGCACTTTTTAGAGCATTTAATGTTCAAGGACACGCCCAAAGTATCCAGCGATGAATTTAGCCGTCTTATCAGTCATTATGGCGGTAGTAACAACGCCTACACCAGTTCGGACGTTACCGTTTATCATGAGATTTTGCCCGCCAACCGCTACGCCCTAGCGTTGGAGCTAGAAGCCAACCGCATGAAAAACGTCCTGTTTAAACCCGAACAGATAGAGAGCGAACGCCAAGTTGTCCAAGAAGAACGCCGTTCTCGTACGGACGACAACCCCATGGCAAAAGCGTGGGAGCGGTTCTTACCATTCGTCTATGGCGACACGCCACGGGGTCGCCCCATTATCGGGAGCATGGCGGACATTGAGAGCTTGACCATGGATGACCTAAAACACTGGTACGCCACATGGTACGTCCCCAACAACGCCACGCTTGTCATCGTGGGCGACGTGGACAAGGACGAAGCCCTAACCCATATCAAAAAATATTTTGGCGACATCCCCAAAGGCGACCCCGTACCCGCCCGAGACCCTGCCCAATTCATCCATGCTGATGACCTAAACGCAGGCAAAGGCGGTGTGAGCGAACGCCATGTCGTCATCAAAGAAGCCGTCCAAGTTCCCACGCTGATTTTGGCATGGCAAGCCCCGACTTTATCTAGCCTAAAACTCACCAACCGCCACACCGCCGACAATGAGCGAGAGCTGTTGGCATTGGGGCTGTTTGATGACGTGCTAAGTGGCGGAGCGTCTGGTCGATTTGCTAAAAATTTGGTCAAAAAAGAACTCGTTACGTCTGTACATAGTAGTTACGACAGTACAGGCTATGGGGACGGCTTTTTTATGGTCATGGCAACGCCAAAAGCAGGGGTGAGCCTTGATGAAACCAAACGCCTTGTCTTAGATGAGATAAAACGCACCATAACCGACCCCATTGACCAAAAAGAGCTTGACCGTTCTATGGTTGCCACAAAAACCGCCTTGGTGTTTGCGTCCGAAGGTGTATCAGGGCAGGCAAGTTTATTGGGAATGCTAAAAAATGAAAATATCCCTTTTGGCAAAATCCAAGAAGAATTGGCAATCCTGCCCACCATTAGCACCGATGAAATTAAAAATGCAGGCAAAAAATACCTAAGCGATGAGCGTATGTATAGTGCCTATATTTTACCAAAAGATGAATAATAGATTATTTTGGGGTTTGAAAAGTTGATAAAAATTATGGGTAAAATTTAAATAAAAAATTAAATTTTACCAAAATTATTTTATTTAAAAGATAAATTGATATTAAATTTGGATATTTAAAAAATGAAAATAATATTTTTCCAAAATTAACCATGACAATCAATTTAAATAAAAATGATTTATATAAACTCAACAATTAAAACCCCAACCCAATATCAGGAAATCTCATGAAAAAACTTACCCCAATTGCCTTAACCTTATTGCTTATCAGCCACACCACATGGGCGGACGGTCATCATCATACCCCTGTCGCCCCAAGCGATAAGCCCTTGCCCATGCTTGACAGCCTAAAAGATGACAAGCCACTGGATTTAAAAATCCCACACATGGAGCGGTTTGACGTGGACGGCGTGCCTGTGATTTTTACGCCCATTGATGAGCTACCGATTTTGGACATTAGCTTGACCTTTAAGGGCGGTTCTGCCAAGGACGACACCATACGAGCGGACGGCTACGGCATTGCTGGCATGACCGCCACTATGATGACCCAAGGCACAACCCACCTAGACGAGAACACATTTGCCGAAAAAGCCGAACTGCTGGGCGTGGTATTTGGGGCGACTGCCTACCGAGACACGTTTGTTTATGCGTTTAGAAGTTTGTCGGACGACAAAGAGCTATATCCTGCCCTTGATTTGTTTGCCGACATGATACAAAACCCCCGTTTTGATGAAACTATCCTAAAACGCAACCAAGCCCAAGCAGACATCGGTTTTGAGCGTGCCAAACAAAACCCAAGCCATCTGGCAAGTGTTGAATTTTTAAAAACCCTATACGGCACACACCCCTACGCCATCCCCATAGACGGAACACAACAGAGCGTGGCGAGCATTAGCCGAGATGACCTAATCGCCTATAAAAACAAATACTTAACCAAAGGCAACGCCCACATCGCCATCACAGGCGACATCAGTGCCGATGACGCACGCACCATCGCCAAACGTCTGATAAATGCCTTGCCCCAAGGCGAGAGAGCCACCGACTTGCCCACGCCCATCGCCCCCAAGCCACAGCACGTCCATATCCCCTATGACAGCACCCAAACTCACGTCTATATCGGACACATGGGCGAAAAAGAGACCAAAGACCCCGTAGAGCTACAAAACCGCACCAGTTTTAGCCTTGCCAACAGCGTACTGGCAGGGGGCGATTTTAATGCGTATCTCATGAAAGAAATCCGAGACAAGCACGGCTACACCTATGGTATTACGGGCGGTATGACGACATTTGATGAGCGGGGTTATTATCGTATCAGTTTTTCTACTCAGACCGACAAAGCCAAAGAAGCAATCATCAAAACCTTACAAGTCATTGAAAAAACAAGAAAAAATGGCATAAAAGACAGCGAATTTAACCTAGAACGCACCAGTCGCAAATACGCCTACCCCATGAGCCTTGCCACCAACTTAGCCATTCACAGCACGGCAAGTCATTTGGGTTATAATAATTTGCCCGACAGTCATATCACTGATTATCTGGTGCGACTAGACAAGACGACATTGGATACGGTCAATCAATCGCTAAATACCTATATCCGCCCTGATGAATTTATCATCGTTACCATTGGTAAAGAAAAACCTGATTTATCAAGTTTGTTTAAACAAGATCATAAAAAAAGGGTCGAAAAAGATTGATTAAAATATTGTTTAAAAAGAAATGATTTATTTTTGGATAAATACGTAGGGGAAAATTTAAATTTTTCTAATGTAACATATCAATTTGGATAAATTAAATTTACCCCATATATTTAAATCGTAAATTAACCATACCTATTTTTAAATAAAACAAAGATAAAATTGGCAAATAAAAATCAATAGAATGCTAAAATCATTTTATATTTACCAATTTATTTTTAATAAATCATTTAAAAGGCGATTTCATGCGTTTTTTTGTAGATATGCCCCTAGCCGTACATGATACGATAACCCTGCCTGATGACGTGTATCATCATTGGACGAAAGTTTTGCGGGCAAATATTGGCGATACTGCCACGCTCTTTAACGGGCAGGGGGGCGAATATACCGCCACACTCACCCGCATTGACAAAAAGTCTGCCCATGTGCGTATAGATGATTTTAACCCTGCCAATCGCACCCTGCCTTATCGTGTTACCCTAATCCAAGCGATGAGTAAGGGCGAGCGTATGGATTATACCATCCAAAAGGCGTGCGAGTTGGGCGTATCCGCCATACAGCTCATCACCACCGAACGCTCCGAGCGACTCAGGTATGAACGTGATAACAAAAAGCTCATTCATTGGCAAAAAATCGCCGTCTCTGCCTGTGAGCAATGTGGGCTAAATATTATCCCTGCCATTTTACCCCCTGTTACGCTGTCGAACTATCTAGCAAGTTGTACCGATGAGCTAAAAATCGTCATGAACCTATCAGACAACACGCACCGCTATGTCCCAAAAACCCCCTTGCCGTCCACGATTGGCATACTGGTCGGTTCAGAAGGCGGGCTGTCTGATGATGAGATAGATGCGTGCCATAAGCATGGCTTTTTGTCGTGGACGATAGGCGAGCGGATACTTCGCACCGAGACGGCAGGGGTGGTGGCGTTGGCAGGCTTGCAGGTGGTGGGGCAAGTGAGCTAAACTAAACCGCTGCCGTTACCACAATCTCAATAAGCCAGTTTGGATTAACCAAATTCGCCTGAACCGTGGCACGAGTGGGCGGAACATTGCCTGCTATCCAAGCGGTGTATTCGGCATTAAATTTGTCAAAATCATCTAGGTTTTTGATAAAGACTTGGGCGGTCAAAAGGCGAGATTTGTCTGTGCCTGCTTTGGCAAGTGCCTTATCAATATTTGCCAAAACTTCACGGGTTTGCCCGACAATATCAAGGCTGTCATCATCAGGCACTTGCCCTGCTAGATATACCACTCCATTATAAATGGCTATTTCGGTAATGGTTTCGTTGCTGTCTAACTTGATGATTTCGGTCATAAAAATTACCTTATTTAATTACATTATAGGTTAATTATTAGTTAGTAATGCGAAGGTTCTTTAACCAATAGGGGTAGCCATTCACAAATTTTTCAACTTTAACATAGTCAAAACATACTTTATCGCCTTTTTTCAAACCATTAAAAGAAAACTTATTGGTATAACAATCATCAATATAGCGAAAACGGTATTTTTTGTCTATGCTACTGCTTTGAATGGTGATACGATTAGTAACAGCTTTTCTTTGTTGGTGTGCGGTTAGTGGTTTATCAGGATAAATGACAACACCACAATCCTTTTGTACTTTGCCATTATGATACAAATAATCACCCATGATATAATAATAGCCAATCATAACAGTGCCAATCAGACAAAAGCCAATTAACAAGCCAATCATGATTTTGTTATTTAGGGCATTGCCTTGATGCAAACCATAGGCAATAAACCCAACCAACAACCAAAATCCTGCACCAACAAAAACACCCATAGCTAAAAATTAGCGATAACGGTCAATATTTAAGCCGTCAATCTTAATTTCAGTTGGCTGACCCATAATAATATCACAAAGCAGTTTTCCAGAGCCACACGCCATCGTCCAGCCCAATGTGCCGTGCCCTGTATTGATAAACAAATTATCAAATTTGGTCGCTCCGATGATTGGCGTGCCGTCTGGGGTCATTGGACGAAGCCCTGTCCAAAATTTGGCGTTTGGCAAATCACCGCCATCAAATAGGCTTTTGGTTACCATTTCAAGCGTTTCACGGCGAGCAGGGTTTAAGGATTTATCAAAACCTGCCAGTTCTGCCATACCTCCCACACGGACACGATTGTCAAAACGGGTAATGGCGATTTTATAAGTTTCATCAAGCACGGTAGAAACAGGGGTACGGGTTTCGTCCACGATTGGCACGGTTAAGGAATAACCTTTAACAGGATAGACAGGCAAATCAAGCCCCAAATCTTTTGCCATTTGACGAGAATAACTTCCTAACGCCAAGACAAAACCGTCTGCCGTCAAGGTTTCGCCCCCTGCAACCACGCCTGTCACTTTTTGATTTTCAGAGATAATTTTGTCAATGACGGTGTTAAATTTAAACTTCACGCCAAGTGATTTGCAATGCTCGGCAAGGCGTTTGGTAAATAAATTACAGTCGCCCGTTTCATCATTGGGCAATCTTAGACCGCCCAAAAGCGGAGCGGTAGCATAAGCAAGTGCAGGCTCAGCCTTGATAAGCCCATCTGCGTCCAGTATCTCATAAGGCACACCACATTCTTCTAGTACTTTGGTATCAAGCTTCATTGCTTCAAGCTGGGCAGGCTTTCTAAATAATTGGATTGTGCCACCTGTCCGCTGTTCGTAGTCAATGCCAATCTCATCACGTAAGGCACGGATGCAATCACGGCTGTACTCTGACACTCGCATCATTCGCTCTTTGTTAATCTCGTATCGCTTGGCGTTGCAATTATCTAGCATTTGTTTCATCCACACCGCCTGAAACAGCGTGCCGTCAGGGGAGATGGCAAGGGGAGCGTGCTTTTGCATGAGCCATTTGACCGCCTTTTGGGGGATTTTGGGGGCTGCCCAAGGCGTTGAATAACCTGGGGAGATTTGCCCTGCGTTACCAAAACTCGTCTCTTCGGCAACATCGGCTTGGCGGTCAATGACGGTAACTTTTGCCCCTGCTTTGGCAAGATATACCAACCGAACCC
>NZ_MXAP01000055.1 GCF_002027555.1 Moraxella equi | reverse complement strand
TAAGTTCGGTTGGTATAGTAAGCCATGTCATCTATCTGCTACTGGTTGGCAGTGGGCTGTATTTGATGTGGCAGTTGTGGCAAGTGGCGGGGGTTCAGTATTGGGCGGTTGTCAAGATTATGCTGTTGGCTGTGGCGGTCTCTGCCAATATCAAGGCTCTGCGGGCTCCGCTACTGAGCCAAAAAAAGGCGGGCATGGTGATTGCAGGTATCGCCTATGTGGGGATTTTGGTATTGGCAGTAACTAAGCCCATGTTGTGATATTTTTTCATTACAAATACTAGGGTGTGTTGAACCTTTATAACACAATTTAAAACATAGAAATGTTTTAGAAATAAAACAATGTTTTTGCATGAAAAATGGCTAAATCTTGTTTTTCATCGTCAAAAGCTCGTTTGATAGAACGACTATCAAACTTCACTTTTTCCTTGAAAAACGGGCGATTTTTCTCATTTTTCATTGCAAATACAAAAGTTCAACACGCCCTAAATAAAAAGCCCTTAATTTCAAATTAAGGGCTTTTTATTTGGGTTAAATGATGGGGTAAATTGGATTAACCCAAAAAGGCATTATACATCCAAATTTCTTTTTCTTGAACTTGGACGTAGCCTGTTACGATGTCGGACGTGCCTTGGTCGGATGCTCCTTCGGCAAGCTCGGCAACGGCTCGTTGTTCTTCGATAAGTGTTTGTAAGCCTTTAACCACACCTTCCACACAGCCACGACTGTCAAACACGCCTTTGTCTTCTTTGATGCTAGAACGCTCAGCAAAATCGCTATATGCGTGTAATGGCGTGCCACCTAGGGTTAGAATGCGTTCAGCGATTTCGTCAATTTGCAGTTGTAGCTCGGTGTACAACTCTTCAAATTTTGGGTGCAAGGTAAAAAAATGCTCGCCTTTGACATTCCAGTGATAGCCACGTACGTTGATATAAAACAGATGGTAGCTAGACAGTAGGGCGTTTAGGGCTTTGATGACCGGGGTAAGTTCTGCTTTTTCAAGACCGATTTGATTGGTACTCATAAATTTTCTCTCCTGGTGGGTTGTAAAAATGATAGCCTGTGCTAACAAATACCATAATAACAAAAAGGGCTTAAAATGTTAAGCAAATAATCATTATTTTTATAATTTGAATTTTAAATGAAAAATAAATTTTTTTTAATAAAATTAATTATTAATTGTAATTGCATGATGTAAGTATTAAAGTATGACTGGTCATCTGCAATGATGGGATTTTGCAACCATGCTTGTTTGGCGGTGTGTTTTGAGGGTTGGGGCATTGTGTTAAGAAATTTGGGGAGTGCAGTTGCATTCCCCAAATTTGTGTTTATCCGACTAAATAATCTGATACTGGATTTGGTCTTCATCAAGCCCTGTTTTGAGTGTGGCAAAATGAATGGCGTTGCCCACACCTGCACCATCGGCGTCATAGGTCAGTTTGCCTGTGTCTTTGTCATATTTGACAAAGTCGCCCACGCTGGTTTGTCCTGTCAAAGCGGTGAAAATGGCGTCATCAAGGACGATTTTGTCATTGGCGACATCAAAGTCGGTGATGGTGTCCACCGAGCCATCAAGCAAGGTGCTAAATCTAAAATAATCCGCCCCATCTCCGCCCGTCAAGGTGTCATTGCCACGCCCACCATCTAAGGTGTCATCACCTGCTCCACCAATAAGTGTGTTGTTACCACCGTTGCCGATTAGGGTATTATTTTCGCTGTTGCCTGTGGCGTTGATGTTGTCCGTGCCAAGCAAGGTTAGGTTTTCTACATTATCAATTAAGCTATAATTGATATAACTGTATACTGTGTCCGTGCCTTCGCCTGCAAGCTCGGTAATGGTATCGCCTGTGCTATCAATGACATAACTGTCGTTGCCTTGACCACCGATTAGGGTGTCGTTGCCCGTTCCGCCATCAAGATAATCATCGCCAAGCCCGCCATCAATTTTATCATCGCCGTCATTGCCAAAGATGTTGTTATTTGCATTATTGCCTGTTAAAACATCGGCAAAGTTTGAGCCTTTTAGGTTTTCAATTTGCGTGCCATAACCAATAAAGCCTTGTCCTTTGACATACTCGGTGTGTATATGTTTACCTGCATTGCCTGACAAGGTGTAGCCTGATAGGTCTTGATTGGCAAAAAATGCTTGATTTCCTTCTACTTCAGTTTTGCTTTTAATGACAAAGGTGTCCGATTTTTGGCTGGTGTGATAAATCCACGACCCAGGGGTTAGATTGACCGTAACGCCTTCTTTTTCATAAGAGGCATCAAAGGTGTCCACCCCACTTGCGTCCGCCACATAAATCGTCCCGTCTTGCACCAAAGACGCATAATGCCCAAAGCCATAGACATCATCGCCTGCATTGACCGTCTTGGCGACACCAAAGCGATAGTGCATATACATCACATCGTATAGGCTTAAGTCTCTATATCCTAAGTTCCAGTGATAGTCTGAGCTGTACGACATTACCGAAAATTCAGAAGAATGATCTTCGGGTGTGGCAAAGCCATGATTGGTATAAACGCCGTCCGTATGTCTGCCCGAGAAGGTGTGGAACAGTTCGTGGATTGCCAAATAATGATGGTAGTTACCGGGGTTGGCGGTGTCCGAGAAGTTGGCGGTGTCAAAGACCACATTACCGCCAGCAAAGGCAAACGCCCCGCTTGATGCAAAGCCCCCAATGGTATCGCCATAGATAAAGTTGATCCCGCCATTGCCCACTTCTTGATAGCTATTTACTTCTTCAAATTCAATGTTGGAAACGGCAGAAAATTTATCAAGGCTGTTTCTAATAAAGGTTTTTAGATTGTCCGAAAAGTCTCGGGTTGAGCCTTCGCCCACCGAATTTCGTCCGCCATATTGCCAATCGGGGCTTGTGGTCTCAGCTTGGGTGGCAAAGTAGTATTTGATTTTGGCAGGCGTGCCATTGTCAGTAAAGCCACCAAAAGGCGTGTGCATCGTGTGCAAAAATCCGCCACGGTAGTTGGACGCCACCGAGTCAATCATATAAGCAAAATTATAATCATCATCGGTATGCTTCATTTTGCGGTCGGCAGGGTTGGTGTGCGTGTGTTTGCTGACAAATTCGCCTGTGGATTGTCCTGCATTGTTATAAATTGCCACATCATTGACGGTAATTGCCTTGTCTTCTAAGTCTTTGGTGGCAAGCGTGGCGGTAATGTTGCCTGTGTGCTTGGCAAGGGTGTCGCTGTCCACATTGACCACAAAGGCATTGCCGTCTTGGACTTTGGCGTGATAATCCGTACCGCCAACATTGACCGTAATGTCATCGCCCACCTGTGCCGAGCCTGCCACCACCCCTGTAATGGCGGTGGTTTTGGTAGGTGTGCTTAGGGTGGTAACACCATCTTGGCTCTTGGTGTTGTCTTGCCACTCCACGCTGATTTTGCCAAGTTCGCTTTGGGCAACGCTGTCTCTTGCTCCGACTTGGCGGACGGTTTTGGTGTCGCCTGTTCCTGCCAAATAATACAATCTGCCAGAAGTGATAAATTCATAACTAATGGCTTGACCTTGTAGGGCGTCAGCTTCGCTTTTTGATAAGTCAAGATGGAAAGACATATCATCACGGTTAAAGCCTGCATTAAAGGTTTTGTCACCGATTTTGACCACAATCGCTTCTAGGCTGTCAGTATTGTAGCCTTGTGCAAAAATGCTGTCATTAAGGGCAAGTTTACCGCTTAGGCGTACCGAGCCAAAGCCGTCCGCCACGCCATTATCATTTGTATTACTGCCAATGGTGGTTATTTTAATGCTGGCTGACACATCGTTTTGCACATCGTAATTGTGGGTATTTGACGCCAAAAATTCGCCATTATCAAGCACTTGGGCGGATAGGGTGTAGCCTTTGTGCTTGGCAAGCAGTTGTCCGTCAATCGGAGTTTTAAAGGTAAAATCCGTGCCAACGGTTGCGATAAAGGTTTGCTCGCCCACTTTGATTTGTACCGTTTGTCCTGCTTTGGCATCCGCTCCTGTTACCTTGCCCGACACTTCAATGGGCGTGGATTGTTCGCTGACATTAATCAGGTTGTCGGTGGTAATGGGGTCAAACTCTATCTTAATGTCTTTGGCGGTTACGCTATAAGTTAGGCTGTCGTCATCGCCCCCTGTGTTGCCAAGAGTATCGGTGGTGCTAATGCTGGCACTGACAGCGGTATTTGCCAAAATCACCGCTTTTGGCACGGCTTGGCTAAATTCGCCATTTACCACATCAAGTGTATAAGTCTCATTGCCAATGCTTAGGGTAACTTTGTCGCCTGCCACCACTTCGCCCGTTACCGTGCCTGTGATGGTAAAGCTGTCGGTAATCTCATCAGGTGTAATGGCGTTGTCGCCTGTGATGGCGTTTAATTTGACTTCTACGCTTGGGGCATTGACATTTACCTTATAAGTGGCAGGCGTGTCGGCTTGGGCTTGGTTGCCTGTATGGTCGGTGGCGGAGAGTTTGGCGGTTAGGTTGCCATTTGCGTCAATCAAAGTTTGTGTTGGCACATCAAGCGTCCAAGTGCCAATGGTTTTTTGTCCATTGCCAGAGCTGGTGACTGTTTTTTGGGCGGTAAAACTTTGTCCGCCAATTTCAACCGTCAAAGGAGCATTGGCAAGAGCCACATCGCCATCAAGCTCAAACGAACCCGTCAAAGTGGTGCTTGGGTTGGCATTTTGGTAGGCAATGTTAATGTTGTCAATTGGATTGACAGTAACAATCGGCTGATTAATGGCTTTGTCATTGACCGTATAGCCAAGCGTGGTGCTGATTGCACCGCCTGCATTGTTGCCTGCGTTGTCGTACAAATAGGCGGATATGTCGGCAACCTTATCAGGGTCGGCAAGTAGGTCGGCAGTCTTGACATAGACGGTAAAGGTGCCTGTTTGCCCTGTGACGGTGGTTGCATAGGGCTTGCCATTGACGGTTACGGTAATGTCCACCGCATTTTCAATGCCTTGGGCGGTGTGTGGGCTACGAATGGAGTTAAAGGTGCCTGTAATAGTGGTAGTGTCGTGCCAAGTGTCGTTTTGGTCAATGACATTGTCGTCAGAGACGGCGGTCGGCACAAGGCGGTTGTCGCCCCAGCGTGGCGAAAAAGCGGCCGCCTTATAGCTTTGGCTGTGGTCGTATTGTTGCCCGTCTGTGGTCAAAACCGCCTTGACGGTGTCATAAGAGCGGTGTAATTCTGCCCCACTAATGGCATAAGTATAAGTACCGTCTGCGTTTAAGGTGGCATCTACGCTTTTGGCAAGTACACCTGCTTTATAAAATTCCAATTTTACCGTAGAAGTTGCCACATCTGCCCGCTCAATCTTACCTGTAATGGCAATGTTGGGGTTGGTACTGCCATAATTAAACTCGGCAGCATTGACAATATTATCGCCTGCAATCGGATTTAGGATAATGGCAGGAGCGGTGGGCGATGGCGGGGTAACAGGTTTTTCAACCGTATAAGTTTGGGTGTTGGTGTCCTTGCCTGTGTTGCCTGCCGTGTCGGTGCTTGTGATGGTGGCGGTAATGTTGTCGTATTTGGTCAGCTCATCGGTGGCGATATCCGCACTGAATGTGCCATCGTCATTAAGACGGGCTTCAACGGTTTTTTGGTTGTTGCTTGTGCAGGTGGAGCATAGGCAAATCAGTACAAGGTCATTGTCATCGGTTTTGACAAAGTTGCCAATATTGCCCGTAATGGTGGTTGTGGGTTTGGCACTCTCGGTCAAATCAATGCGGTTGTCGCCTGTGATGGGGTTTAGGGTAATTTTGGGCGTAGGAGCAACGGTGTCCACTTCATAAGTGTGGTCTTTTGCCCCTGTGGCGGTGTTGCCTGCGGTGTCGGTGGTGATGACGGTGGCAGAAATGCTGGTGTGTGTTTTTAGGGTAGAGCCTGCCACCGTTAGGCTAAATTTGCCACTTTGTACAGACACATCTTGTGATACGCCACCGATGATGACTTTGACAATGTCGCCATCTTTGGCGTTTTCTACCGTGCCTGATACCACCAAATTTTCGTTGCTTTCGGCAAGGTTGATAATATTGTCATCGGCAAGGTTGTCAAAGGTAATTACAGGTGTGGCAATCTCAGTATCAACATTATAACTGCCTGTGGTGTTGGTGCTAACGCTTGCCCCTGTGCGGTCTTTGGCGGTCAAGGTGGCGGTCAAGGTCTGATTGCCTTGGGCAAATGCTAAGGTTTCGCCTGACACATTAAGCGTCCAAGTGTTGCCTGTCAAGGTGGCAGGATGGTCTTGTCCGTTGATACGCACGCTGACTTGTTGCTCGCTGGTGCTGGGGGTCAAAGGTTGCTGTGCCCGTCAAAGTAAAGGTCAAAGCCTTATCAGCAATGTTAATCACACCATCGTCAATGGCGTTGATGGTGATTGCAAGGGGGATGGTGGGGGTAGGTGGCGGTGCAACAGGCGTGGTTGAAGTGTCGTTAATAACGACTTCTTTTTCCTGTTCGCCTATTGTTAATTTTAAAGTTTCATTGCCTTCGGTTTGATTATCGGCAACGATTGGCAAATTAACCGTAAAACTTGTTACGCCTTGCGGAATAGTTAAAGTCCCATCGGTGTTTTGCGTTACACCATTATTAAATACGAGCGTGCCATAATCATCAGCTTGCAATCTACTTAAATTAAAGACAATATTTTCTGCACCATTAGCATTATCCAAAGTTGCAGTAGCTGTTAAAGTTTCACTTTCATTGATATTGGTAGGAATATCAACACTTACCACTTTCGCAGGGGTTGGGGCTGGTGGCGGTGGTGGAACGACAACAGGGGTTGTTGAAGTATCATTAATAACGACTTCTTTTTCCTGTTCGCCAATTGTTAATTTTAAGGTTTCATTACCTTCCGTCACTTCATCAGCAACGATTGGCAAAGTTACGGTAAATTCAGTAACCCCTTGTGGAATGTTTAAAGTACCGCCTGTATTTTGCGTTACGCCATTGCTAAAAGTTAAAGTGCCGTAATCATCAGCCTGTAATCCACTTAAAGTAAAGGCAATATTTTCTGCACCGTTTGAATTATCAAGTTTAACGGTGGCGGTTAAAGTTTCGCTTTCATTAACACTCATAGCAACATCAACACCTACTACTTTTGCAGAAACAGGCGTTGGCGTGTTGTCGTAATGAGTATCGTTATTGTTTCTATTCTTGGTGTGATGAATGATGGACGCCGTACTGGCAAAACCCAAAGCACTCACCGTCATTTGTCCTGCCAAACTTTCCCAAAAAGTGCTTGCCACACCATCGCTTTGAGTGGCAAGGCTGGCATTTAAATCAATCAAGGCGGCGGGGTCGGTGATGGGTGAAACGTCTTGAAAATTTTCAAGAACTAAGGATGCTTCTGTTTCATCGGACAAATACACATACACATCATTGCCTACTGTCTCCACCACAGGATTGTGTAGGACTTCGCCGTCTTCATTGATGATTTGATATAGGGCGTTTTTCTTGGCTTTGAGTTTTAGGGGTTTTTGGTTTTGCAAAGCATAAGTTTCGGCTTTTTGATTATGGGTAACAATAAGTTGGTATTTACTTGTTTTCATGATAATTGCTCTTATTGATTGAAAATACTTTTATTATAGCATAATTTTTCAAAATGAATTAACTGTTTACTGTAAAATTTTTAATTAATTATCTAAAATTATATTTTAATCATTGTTATTTATAAAATAAAAAAAACTGCCCAGAAGTGAGCAGTTTTTAATTAACAATAACCAAAAGATTATTATAAAATTTAGATGATATCTTTTAGTAATTCAAATAATCACAGTCCTTTAAACTTTATTAAAAATACTTATTAAGGCATATTTTCCATTTTTAACCCTTTTGGGGTAATTTCGCCCAAATGCTTAATGATGGTATCAATCGGTAAGTGGCTGTTTTTTAGGCGTTTTGGGATAATTTGTGAGCCTTTTTGTCCTTGGTGTTCAAACATCGCAAAAATAAATTCATCGGTCTCGTCCCACGAAGTGACCGCCGTCCAAGGGATAATGGCTTGTTGCATTGGCATTGTTTTCATTGTAAAACCTTGGGCGGTATGCCCCCGTTTTTTGTTGGCAGATTGTAGTTGTTCTACTTGTTCGCTTGCCATTGGTACGCTCATTACCAAGCCTTGTGGTTGTACGCCAAGTTTCATTTGGGTAAGTTCAGGCGGTAATTTGCTGTCGCCAAGCTGTTTGTCAAATTCTCGTTTGGCATACCATTTTAACCCAGCCGTTCGGGCAACTAGATAGCCAATGCACAGCCCCAAAGTCAGCCAAAACAAAATGGTAGAATAGCCAGAAACAAACACAATCCCCAAAATAGACGCCAACGCCACCACACCAAGCACAATCCATTCTTTGGTGCGGATGGATTTTAGCCCAAAGGATTGACTGGATTTGTTAAATAGGGCGAGCTGGGCGGATTTAAATTCGCTTTCGGTCATTGCCATAGCGACAGGCTGTATGGTATAAGGGTAAAGGGCTTTTTGCTTGCTCATTGTGTTTCCTTAAAATAAAATGGCTTATTGTAGCATTATTGTGCTAAATTTTCATCAAAAATCCTAATGGGAATTTGTCAAAAAATTTGTTATAATTGCTTTATTTTTAAAATCTCAAATTTTGGCAATTGGCGTATGCCTTTGCTCATGTTAGGACAATAACAATGCTAGACCCAAAACTGCTCCGCTCTGACCTTGAAACCCTAAAAGCCCGCCTTGCCACTCGGGGCTATGAGCTTGACATTGCTTTTTGGCAAGAGCTTGAAAACAAAAGAAAATCTTTGCAAGTAGAAACCGAAAACTTACAAGCCCAGAAAAATCAAGGGGCAAAAGAAATCGGACTGTTAAAGAAAAACGGGCAAAATACCGATGAGCTGATGGCTCAAATGGCAAAAGTCAGCGATGAAATGAAACGCTGTGAAGACGACTTGCGTGAACTTCTTGCTCTAATTGAGAGCGAGAGCCTAAAAATCCCCAACCTACCAGACGAGTCCGTCCCTGTGGGCGAAGATGAAAACGACAATGTGGAAGTCAGAAGATGGGGCGTGCCACGAGCGTTTGATTTTGAGATTAAAGACCATACCGATTTGGGTGAAGGCTTGGGGCTTTTGGACTTTGAAATGGCGAGCAAACTCACAGGTTCACGGTTTAGCGTGCTAAAAGGACAACTTGCCAAATTAAACCGTGCCTTGGTGCAGTTTATGCTGGACACCCATACCAATAAAGGCTATACCGAAATGTATGTGCCTTATATGGTAAACGCCGAGAGCCTAAAAGGGACGGGACAGCTCCCTAAATTTGAAGAAGATTTATTCCACGCTGACAATTATTATCTTATTCCAACATCAGAAGTTCCGCTAACCAACACCGTGCGTGGTGTGATTGTTGAGCCAAGCGAGTTACCGATTAAACTTACCGCCCATACCCCGTGTTTTAGAAGTGAGGCGGGGAGTGCAGGGCGTGATACTCGGGGGCTTATTCGCCAGCACCAATTTGAAAAAGTAGAAATGGTGCAAATCGTCAAACCCGAAACTTCTATGCAAGCCCTAGAAGAGATGACTGCCCAAGCCGAGAGCATTTTACAAGCACTTGAATTGCCTTATCGTGTGCTGACCTTATGCACCAAAGATATGGGATTTAGTGCCACCAAAACTTATGACATTGAAGTGTGGCTACCGTCTCAGGATACTTATCGTGAGATTTCTAGCTGTTCAAACTGTGGTGATTTTCAAGCTCGTAGAATGCAGGCTCGCACCAAAGTGGGTAAAAAGACTGAGTTTGTGCATACCCTAAACGGCTCAGGACTTGCGGTGGGCAGAACGCTTTTGGCTATCTTAGAAAACCACCAAAACGCAGACGGTACGGTCAATATTCCTAAGGTATTACAGCCTTATATGGGTGGACTTGAAGTACTTAAATGATGTTTTAAAAAGCCGTTTAGTCGTATGATTAAGCGGTTTTTTTATTGGTAAAATTCGCTCAATGGGGTGTAATATGCTATAATACCGCAAATTTTTACTTGTCAAACTTGGAATACCCCTTATGCCAATCCCCTTAAATCAACGCCACAACGCCAACGCCATTCGTATCCTTGCCATGGACGCTGTCCAAAAAGCCAACTCAGGACACCCTGGGGCTCCCATGGGCATGGCAGACATTGCCGAAGTTGTGTGGCGTGAATTTTTGAATCACAACCCCAAAAATGCCAAATGGGCAAACCGAGACCGCTTTGTATTGTCAAACGGACACGGCTCTATGCTACTGTACGCCTTGTTACATTTGTCGGGTTATGATTTGACGATTGACGACATCAAAAATTTTCGCCAATTACACGCCAAAACCGCAGGACACCCCGAACACGGCTATGCCGACGGCATTGAGACGACCACAGGACCTTTGGGGCAGGGCATTGCCAATGCGGTGGGTTTTGCCTTGGCCGAAAAAACCTTGGCAGGACAATTTAACAAGCCTGACAACGCCATCATCGACCATTATACCTACTGCTTTTTGGGGGACGGTTGTCTTATGGAGGGCGTGTCGCACGAAGCCTGTTCGCTCGCTGGCACGTTAGGACTGGGCAAGCTCCTCGCCTATTATGATGACAACGGCATTTCTATTGATGGTGAGGTGGAGGGCTGGTTCTCTGACGACACCGCCAAACGCTTTGAAAGCTATAACTGGCAGGTACTGCGTGTGGACGGACATGATGCCGATGCCATTCGTGAAGCAACCTTAAAGGCCAAAGCCGAAACCACCAAGCCCACGCTTATCATTTGCAAAACCGTCATCGGTCTGGGCAGTCCCAACAAACAAGGCAAAGAAGACAGTCATGGAGCCCCACTTGGTGTCGATGAGATTACGCTAACTCGAAGTGAATTGGGCTGGGATAATGCTAATGCCTTTGAGATTTCTGACGAGATTTATCAAGCGTGGAATGCGTGCGATAAGGGCGAGAAGTTAGAAAACGACTGGAATGCCCAATTTGCCGACTATCAAGCCAAATATCCAAGTGAGGCGGACGAGCTACAACGCAGACTGTCAGGCGAGTTGCCAAGCGATTTTAACGCCAAAGCGGACGAATTTATCAAAGCCTGCCAAGCCAAAGGCGACACCATCGCCACGCGTAAGGCAAGCCAAAATACCATCGGTGCGTTTGCCCCATTGTTGCCCGAGATTTTGGGTGGTTCGGCAGACTTGGCAGGGTCAAACTTGACCTTGTGGAGCGGTGCTAAGGGCGTGCAAGACCACGCTGACGGCAACTATGTCCACTATGGCGTGCGTGAATTTGGCATGACCGCCATCGCCAACGGGGTGGCGTTGCATGGCGGATTTATCCCTTATACTGCCACGTTTTTGATGTTTATGGAGTACGCTCGTAATGCGGTGCGTATGTCGGCACTCATGAAACAGCGTGTCATCAATGTCTATACCCATGACAGCATTGGGCTTGGCGAAGACGGCCCGACTCATCAGCCTGTGGAGCAGATTGCAAGCCTACGCCAAACGCCAAACCATTTCACTTGGAGACCGTGCGACACGGTGGAGACGGCGGTTGCGTGGAAAGTTGCCCTACAAACCGCCAATGCCCCAACGTCCCTTATCCTATCTCGCCAAAACCTTGCTCATCAAGACCGCACGGACGAGCAGGTTGCCTTGATTGAAAAAGGGGCGTATGTCCTTGCCAAAGAACAAGGCGACTTACAAGCCATCATCATCGCCACAGGTTCGGAAGTGGACTTGGCAATGCAAGCTTATAAAGCATTAACCGAGCAGGGCGTGGGCGTGCGTGTGGTGTCTATGCCATGTGCCGAAATCTTTGTCAAGCAAGACCGTGATTATATTGAAAGCGTATTGCCTAGCGATGTCTGTGTTCGTGTGGCGGTGGAAGCGGGCATTACCGATTATTGGTATAAATTTGTCGGGCTTGACGGCAAAGTCATTGGCATGACAACCTTTGGTGAGTCCGCCCCTGCCAAAGATTTGTTTAATCATTTTGGCATTACCACTGATAAAGTCGTGGAAGCGGTGAAATCATTGATTTGATTTTGATTGTTTGATGTTTTACAATAAAACCAATCGGTATTGTACTGATTGGTTTTTTTAATGCTTAATCCTAAATCCCAAAAGGAGCAAATCATGGGTGTCTACGCCAACTATACCAACCGAACTT
>NZ_MXAP01000054.1 GCF_002027555.1 Moraxella equi | reverse complement strand
GGTAGTTTGGAGAGGGGTTTATTGAATAAAACTCCCTTAAAAGATTTCCCAACTTAAACACTCAAAAATCAAACAAACTCTATACTCAGCGAGCTTTTGATGGTAGAATAAGCCATTTTAAAATGCGTTATCTGTCATGAGTATCTTTTCCAAGCTAAAAAATTCCAAGCTCAAAAGCCTAGCCTGTGCCATCGATGATGATTTGAGTGCGGTGCTAGAACGTGACCCTGCCGCTCGCACCAAGATTGAGATTGCCCTGACTTATCCGGGCATTCATGCTCGCACCTTGCACCGTGCGTCTCACACCCTATGGCAGGCTGACCACAAATTTTTGGCAAGGGGTTTGTCGCACTTGACACGCATGGCAACAGGCATTGAGATTCATCCTGCCGCCAAGATTGGCAAACGTCTGTTCATTGACCATGGCATGGGGGTCGTCATCGGTGAGACGGCAGAGATTGGCGATGACGTGACTTTATATCATGGTGTCACGCTTGGCGGGGTGTCATGGGAGAAAGGCACAAAACGCCACCCCACGCTTGGCAATAATGTCGTGGTCGGAGCAGGGGCGAAAATCTTGGGTGGTTTTAGCGTGGGCGACAACGCCAAAATCGGCTCAAATGCCGTGGTTGTCAAGCCTGTCCCCACAGGGGCGACCATGGTCGGTTCGGCAGCTCGCATGATTGACAAAAACATCAAAAACACCGAAACAAGCGATGACATCAAAAGCGACACGCCTAAGCCTAGCACCCCCGATAAGAGTATCGGCCTAGAATCCACCAATGACGCCAGTTTCAACGCCTATGGGCTAAGCCCAAACAGTGCCGACCCTGTGGCAACGAGTATCGCCAAACTACTCTCTCACATCCAAGCCCAAGATAAGCACATTGAAGCATTGCAGAATGCCATCTGTCGTCTTGACCCTGAGTTCTGCAAATCCAATATTGACAACCTTTGCAAAGACGATTTGGCAATCTTGACCGATGATGACGGCAAATAACCATCAAACCCAAACCCTACTTTTATCCACTTATTATTTACCAATCCAGTCTAATTTGACACACCAACATCACAGGAAACTCTCATGGCATGGCAACAAATTCACCTACAACTGACCAAAGAGCAAGTTGAACTTGCCGAAGCACTGTTCTATGAAGCCGAAGCAGTCTCCATCCTACTAGAAGACGCAGGCGATGAACCGCTGTTTGAGCCCATGCCCGGTGAAGAGCCATTATGGGGCGAGGTGGTGCTGACCGCCATTTTTGACACCAACACCGATGGGCGATTTGACGGTACCAACTTTGAGAGCCTTGCCCATGACATCGCCGCCGAAGTTGGGGCAAGCCGTGTGTGGCTATCAGTGCTTGATGATAAGGACTGGACACGTGAGTGGATGACCCATTACAAGCCCATTCAGTGTGCTGGCAATCTGTGGATAGTCCCCGAATGGCTAGACGCTCCCGACCCAGACGCTACCAACCTTATCCTAGACCCCGGTCTTGCCTTTGGTACAGGCTATCACGCCACCACACGACTGTGCCTTGACTGGCTTGTCGAGCAGAATTTGACCGACAAGGTCGTCATTGACTATGGTTGCGGCTCGGGGATTTTGGGCGTGGGAGCGTTACTGCTTGGGGCCAAGCAGGTATTGGCGGTGGATATTGACCCCCAAGCGGTGCTTGCTACCCACCAAAACGCCAAACTAAATGGCGTTGAGGATAAGATATTGGTATTTTTACCCGATGAATTTAAGGCTTATCAACAAACGCATGATATAAAAGCGGACACCATCACCGCCAATATTCTAGCCAAGCCACTCATTCACTTTGCCCCATTGTTTGCTACCTTATTAAAGGATAAAGGCAATATTGTCTTGGCAGGACTTATTGAAAATCAAGTCGATGATGTTATGATGGCATACCAGCCCTATTTTGACCTTGACATGCCTTATCATTATGACAACAGCGAAGACCATCATTGGTATCGTTTATCCGCTATTAAGCACAGCTGAGCGGATTAAAATTGTCAAATGCGTAACAATTTAGTAGCATAAAGAAAAATAGTTTGTACGATTTTTGCAAGTTGTTACTTGTTAGCTTCCTGCCTTCGCCTATTATTTTACTGGATTTGATAAAAACATGAGTAACCAAACTAAGTGCCCCCATTGCCAAACGACTTACCCCATGCCAGCCGCCAAACTTGGCGACCTCAATGCTCGTGCCAAATGCGGTAAGTGCCAACAAGTGTTTTTTCTAAATGCCAATTTGGTCACTGTTTCAACTCCACAAACAACAGCTACGGCACACCAAACATCAAAACCGCAATCCAGTCCAGCTCCACGGGTTGTCCCAACCCAGTCACACTCCAATCCAACAGCAACTCAATTTGAGCAAGATTCATCATCTATCACACCAAAACGTGTCAAACGTACTAAATCCACCCCTACAGAAGATATGATTCATGATGAGATGGATGGCATTGAGGAGAATAAACCCAAAGCTGTTGTTGATGTAAGTTTTTCCGATGATGAACTTGACAATTTCCTAAAAGATAACATTAGTTTTGCACCAACAGTAACAAAAAGCACTAAAGATGAAATGTCGGATAGTGAAGATGAGGCATGGATTAATAACTTACTAGATGATAATTCATCTATAACTGTTAATAGTCAGGTAACAAATTCAGCATCCCCTATTATTAAAGATGTAGACTTAAATACCATTATTCCATCTGCCAAACCCAAACAGAAAAAACCAGTAAGTATCAAAAAGATACAACCAAACAAGCCTACCGCTCAACAAATCGCTACCAAAAAACCCATAATTACACAGCTTTTCTGGCTAATTGGTTGTTTATTAATGCTCGGCTTATTGGCTGTGCAATATGCTTTATTTAATATAGAAAAGATTACCAAGAACCCTGAGACCGCCAATCTTGCCAATGCGGTTTGCAACATCATTTCATGCAATATTCCATCGGCAGACTTAGGGAGTCTTGAAATTAACTCAGTATTGCAAAACCAAACAGATGTGGTTATTAACATCACAAACAAAAGCAGTACCGAACAGCTCTTTCCTTACTTATTGGTACAATTGCAAGATGATAACGGTAGAGTGGTAGCTGACTTTGTTGCGGACACCAAAGACTATCTTAGTGAGTCGCAAACCACCATACTTGCTAATCAAAGCAAACGCATCATGCTATCAGCAACTTCTACATTGAATGCTAGCTCAGTCACAGTAACGCCATTTTATCAATCACCTTAGTGCAAAAGACAACAGACAGCCATCCAAATAACTCGGATGGCTTGTAAAATCAAAATATCTGTTATAAAAATACAATTGTTTAACATTGGTTAACAATAAACCAATATGGCTTAACATTATACACGTTCCATGACTTGCCAAATGACTATAATTGTTTTACAATGATTTCATTAATATTTTTAAGGTCGTGTCCACCTTTTGTATTTGCAATGAGAAATGCCTGTTTAAACAGACAGAGTAATCGCACGTTTTTCAAGGAAAAAACGTAGACTGATTATCATTCCATCAGACAAGTTTTTATTATGAAAAACAATCCAACCACTTAATTTTAAAAATTAAGCAAAAAATCTTAAAATCCAAACAGTTAAGTAGTCGGATAGCTATTTTCGTACAAAAGCAAGTAGTTTATTTCTAAAATATTTCTATAGTACAAAATGTGTCATAAAGGGCAGGCACACCCTATCCATGATATAAGGTTAAATTAAGCACAGGAGCTGTTATGATGACCCCCATCCCCCCAACCATGACGCAACAAGAGAACACCCCCTTATATAATGAAGTAAAAAAAATGGTGGAAAGTTATTTTATGCATCTAAATGGGGAGCAAACCACTAACATGTATGAGACGTTTTTGCATGAATTTGAAAAACCTCTGTTGGTGGCGGTCATGAAGCACACACGCAACAACCAATCCAAAGCCGCTCAAACGCTTGGGCTAAATCGTGGCACGCTCCGCACCAAGCTAAAAACGCATGGCTTATTATAATTTCTAATTTTTTGCACCCGTCATTTTTGGCGGGTTTTCGTTTTGTTTTAACCCCACTTTTAATCCTGTTTTATCCACCCTTGTAACCCAAAAAGGTATTTTTATGAAAAAATTCGCCCTACTCTCCGTCTCTGACAAGGCAGGCATTGTAGAATTCGCCCAAGAATTATCTGCCTTAGGCTTTGGTATCTTATCCACTGGTGGCACCTTTAAACTTTTGACTGACAACGGTGTCAATGCCACAGAAGTCTCTGCCCACACCGGCTTTGCCGAAATGATGGACGGACGAGTCAAAACCTTACACCCCAAGATTCATGGCGGCATCTTGGGTCGCCGTGAGATAGATGCCGACATCATGGCAGAGCATGGCATCGATGCCATTGATATCGTGGCGGTGAACCTATACCCCTTTGCCCAAACAGTTGCCAAAGATGGCGTTACCATGAGCGGTGCCATTGAAAATATTGACATTGGCGGCCCTGCCATGGTGCGCTCATCTGCCAAAAACCACAAATATGTGGGTATCATCACAAGCCCTGCCGACTACGCCACGGTTATCAACGAACTAAAAGCAGATGGCGGGTTATCAGACAGCACTCGCTTTGATTTGGCGGTTAAAGCCTTTGAACATACCGCCAGTTATGACGGCATGATAGCGAGCTTTTTGGGGGCAAGACTGCTAGACAAAGGCGAGACATTAAGCGAAGATGCCACCGCCAAAACCCAATTTCCACGCACCTTTAACATTCAGCTTAACAAAGCCCAAGAACTCCGCTATGGCGAAAACCCCCACCAAACTGCCAGTTTTTATGTAGAAAGTGGGACAACAGAAGCATCTATTGCCACCGCCAAGCAGTTGCAAGGCAAAGAGTTATCCTACAATAACATCGCCGACACCGATGCGGCATTAGAATGTGTCAAATCCTTTGCCAAGCCTGCCTGCGTGATTGTCAAACACGCCAACCCTTGCGGTGTGGCGGTATCGCTTGACGGTATTTTAGACGCTTATAACTTAGCCTACGCCACCGACCCTGAATCTGCCTTTGGTGGGATTATCGCCTTTAACCGTGAGCTAGACGTGGATACCGCCAAAGCCATCATCGACCGTCAATTTGTCGAAGTCATCATCGCCCCAAGCATGGCAGACGGCGTGCTTGACATCACGTCCACCAAGAAAAACGTGCGTGTGCTGACTTGTGGCGAGTTACCGAGCATTGACGAACGCGCGCCACAGCTTGATTATAAACGTGTGAATGGCGGACTGCTTGTTCAAGAGCAGGATTTGGGCATGATTGACAAGTCTGACCTAAAAGTCGTTACCAAAGCACAGCCCACCGAGCAAGAACTTGATGATTTGATTTTTGCATGGAAAGTTGCCAAATACGTCAAATCCAACGCCATCGTCTATGCCAAAAACCGCCAAACCATCGGTATCGGTGCAGGGCAGATGAGCCGTGTGAACTCTGCTCGCATTGCCATCATCAAAGCCGAACACGCAGGACTGCCTGTTGAAGGGGCGGTTATGGCATCGGACGCCTTTTTCCCATTTAGAGACGGCATTGACAACGCCGCCAACGCTGGCATTAAGTGTATTATCCAGCCCGGTGGCTCTATGCGTGATGAAGAAGTCATCAAAGCCGCCGATGAGCATGGCATTGCTATGGTATTTACCGGTATGAGACATTTTAGACACTAAAAAATTAGGACATATCCCAACCAACAATAAACCCCTATCTTGGGGTTTATTTTTTGCTTGTATAATCATCAAACCTCAAAATACACCACCAAAGGGCGTGGAAAGCACGCCTCTACAAAGGCACTTTTAAAGATTTAACATTGGTGCAAATTGGGGTTAATTTGTTGTATCTTACACCATGCGAATGCTCGGCAAATGCCAATCATATCGCACCGCCAGCATTCGCACGCCAAACACTACCATCAGCATGGCAAGCTCGCACAGCCACGCCACCACACCCAGTCGCCCCAGCCCCAGATAGGTCAGCGACCCCAAGATACCGGCGGTAATATAAATCTCCTTTTGCAGTACCATCGGCAACTCTTGACAAATCATGTCTCGCATGATACCGCCTGCGATACTCGTCATCACCGCCATCATCACAGCGATGAGTGGTGTCGCCCCCATCGATAACGCCACCGTCAGCCCAATCACGCTAAATGCCGACAGCCCAATGGCGTCAAACAACTTTAACACGCCATTCATGCGTGCCGTTGGACGAAAAAACATCTGGCACAGGATTGATGTTATCGTAATGGCGAACACATAATTCAAATCTATCGTCCAAAAGAGCGGGTGCCTATCAAGCATGACATCACGAATCGTCCCACCGCCAATGGCATTAACCATAGACACCAAAATACAGCCAAACAAATCAAAACCCTTACTAATGGCAAGCATGGTGCCTGCCACCGCACAGGCAATAACGCCAATAAAATCAAGTACATAAATCAAACTTGCCGTATTAATTGGTTGGGCTAACTCTATCATCATAATCATTTTATCATCAAAAAATCGGGTGTGATACCCGATTTTTATTTATAATTTTAAAATAGTTTATATAAATCAATGAGTTATCATTATAAGCCAATTTCGCCGATAAATGGCAAATGGCGGTATTTTTGTTCATAATCCAAACCATAACCCACAATAAAACGGTCTTCCACTTCAAAACCTAAAAATTTTACGTCCATGTCTATCTCACGGCGAGACGGCTTACTGACCAGTGTACAAAGCTCAATGGAGTTTGGCTCACGGGTTTTTAAAATCTCCACGACTTTGGACAACGTACGCCCAGAGTCAATAATATCTTCAACAATCAACACGTCTTTACCACGAATGTCGCCGTCCAAATCTTTTAAAATCTTGACATCGCCACTAGATACCGTGCCTTTGGCGTAGCTAGATGCGGTCATAAAATCAAACTCATGCGGTTTGTCAATCGCTCGGCACAAATCCGCCATAAAAATCACCGAACCACGAAGCAGTCCGATTAAAATCAACTCTTTATCGCTATCAGCATAATGGGCGGTGATTTGTTTGCCAAGCTCGCTTACCTTTTGGGCGATTTCTTCGCTACTAATCATGACGTTTAGATTTGGTATGGTCATAAAACTACCTTTTGGTTTTGTTAAAATTGATTTAAATTTGATGGTATATTGGTGCGTATGCACCCTACCACTCTTGATATTAAAAAGTGGGCATTGTTAATTAACTATACCTTTGGATAAATTTGTAGGGGCAAATTACATTCGCCCCTTGATAAAGTGTTGATTTTTGGGCGAATTGCAATTCGCCTCTACATGTCCAAATTTTGAAATATATTTTTATTTAACAATGCCAAAAGTGAAATAAAATATCACCCACTTATGGAAGTCATCATCGCTGGCGAATATATCGCCCAAACAAAGGCTGAGGCGATTAAAAAAGACAGCACAAGCACCAATAGCCCAATATGCCATTCTTTTTTAATGATTGCCATAACGCCAATGATTAAATTAAGCTTTGGGATTAGCCAAATGGCTTTTGCTTGGGTGATTGACAGCATAAAAGCCGTATAAGGCACAATCTCAACACCAAAACTCTCCCACATTCTGAGCAATTTATTTAACTCGTGTGGGTCATAACCGCCAAGCAGATAGATAAACACACCTTGAACACCTACACATATCAGCAGTAATAGGATAAAAATTGCTTTTATTATCATGCTTGGCTCGCAATCAATCAATAACAGGATTTATCGTTGGGATTTTGTTGCTAAATTTTGGGTTAAAGGTCTGCACTTGTGGGGCGGTCGGCAAACCCATATCGGCAAGTTTTTCGCTTACGCCCACTTGGATATTATCGCCTTCAAACAGCCTCTCATCGTCTGTTCGCTCGGTTTTTAGACTTTCAAAATCAAACAACTCACGGTCGGCAAGCTGGCTTGGGGCGACATTTTGCAAGGCTTTAAACATACTCGCTAGGCGTTTTGGGTGGGCATTGTCCCACTCACGAAGCATATCATTTATCATCGCCCTTTGTAAGTTTTCTTGTGAGCCACACAGTCCACACGGGATAATGGGGAACTGCTTGTAATTTGCGTACTTGATAATATCCTTTTCGGCAACATAGGCAAGCGGACGGATAAGTACGTTTTGCTTGTCATCGGATAACAGCTTAGGAGGCATGGCTTTTAGACTTCCGCCATGAAACAAATTCAAAAAGAAAGTCGTCAAAATGTCATCACGATGATGACCCAGAGCAATCTTAGTCGCCCCAATCTGCCTGGCAAAACCGTACAGCGAGCCACGTCTTAGGCGTGAGCAAGCCGAGCAGTAAGTTTTGCCCTCTGGCACGACTGATTTGACGATACTATATGTGTCCTTTTCTAGGATATAATGCGGAATGCCTTGTTTGGATAGGTATTCGGGCAGGACGTACCCTGGGAAATTGGGCTGTTTTTGGTCAAGATTGACCGCCACGATATCAAAGTTAATCGGGGCAATGCGTTTTAAAAACAGTAAAATATCAAGCAACGTAAAGCTGTCCTTACCGCCTGAGATACACACCATGACGACATCGCCGTCTTCAATCATGTTAAAATCACGAATCGCCCACGACACTTCTTTACGCAGTTTCTTTTGTAATTTTTTGAAGCGGGCGGATTTGATGCCGTCATCAAAATCATGCTCATCATCGCCGTCTGTGTCCGTCTCTCGCTCGCTGTCGGCAGATAAGGCATGAATGATTTCAGAATGGCTTTCTGCATCGTTTAGGATTTCTTGGTTTAAAATGTCATCGTTCAAGGTTTGGCTGTCGGTCATGGCTATTTCTCAATTTTATATTTGATTTAATATTGGACGAATTGCAATTCGTCCCTATATTCAACTAAAAAAAGGTTGTTCGGTGCGTAATACGCACCCTACCATTTTTAAATCTATTTTAAATCACGATTTTGGCTTTACCGTATATTTTTTGGGTTTGTTGGATTCATTGGTTTGGGTGTTATCAATGGGTATGGCAACCAATTTTCCGTCAATCTTTTCATAGCGTACTTTTGGCTTATCTGATTTAACAGGTTCATTATCATAAAATCTGTCTTTGCCTGTTTGTCTTTTATCAAATGGCTTATCAGACTTATCAAATTTTTTATTAAAAGACTTATCTTTATCAAATGACTTTTTGCCATTATCTCTAAAACCGTCTTTTTTAAATCGTGGGTTGTCTGATTTATCTTTGGGTTTTGTATTAAACGATTTGTCAAAAGATTTGTCAAAAGGCTTTTTAAATGCTCTGTCTTTTGAATGTTTTATCTCGTCTTTTTTATTAAAAGCGGTTATTTCATCTTGCCAATCATCATTGACGGTATCAAACGCACTTTCAAATTCATACACTTTCATCATTTGATTTTTATGCGTGATTTTAAAACTTTGATGAATGGGTTTTTTTAGATTAAAATCTACGCCAATGGTTTTATCGGTGATTGGCGTTACGTCATAACGAGCCTTGACTTCATCGTCCAGCACAAATTTGGTAAAGTTATTGCTAAAATACAGCACGCCATTTGGGGCAAGGCGGTTCATGGCACGGCTTATCAGGGCGACATGGTCTCGCTGTACATCAAACGTTCCCTTAAACTTCTTAGAATTAGAAAAAGTGGGTGGGTCAATAAATATCACGTCAAATTGTTCGGTATTATTTTTTAGCCAATCAAATACATCGGTGGCGATGAATTGATATTTTGGCGTATCGTCTAAGGTTGTGGCGGTCAAATCAAGCCCATTTAGGGCAAAGTTTTGTTTGCCCCAATTTAAATAATTGGCGGATAAATCCACACTCATTACCGATTTGGCTCCGCCCATTGCCGAATGCACGCTGGCGGTACAAGTATAGGCAAATAGATTTAAGACATTTTTGCCACGACTGGCATTTTTTATCATTTCACGAATATTGCGGTGGTCAATAAATAACCCCGTATCCAAATAATCGGTAAAATTCACATACAAATACGCCCCATGTTCGTGAGCGACATACATTTTTTTATATCTTTGAGTATCGTCTTTGGTATTTTTGGTATATTGGTCATTGCCCGATTGTCGCATACGGGTTTTTATAAAAATACTTTCACGGTGGACATTAAAAATATCCCGAATGGCGGATAATACCAAATTAAAACGGGCTTTGGCGACATCGGTGGGAATTTGTTTTGGTGGGGCGTATTCTTGAACATGAATTTTATCGCCATAAATATCAATCGCTACATTATAATTGGGCAAATCAGCGTCATAAATTCGCATATTGCTGATATTGTTTTTTTGGGCGTGTTTTTTTAGATTGATGATATTTTTTTGTAAGCGGTTGATAAATTCTTGGCTATCAGGATTATCAATTTCTTTTTTATTAAAATTGACAATCAATTCATGTGCCAAACGGTCGGTTTTGGCAAATTCTACCGCCCCATGACGAAAATAGACAGTCAATGCTCCGTTATGGCATTTTAGGGTATTTGGCTCGGCAATCGGCAAGGTGTCAGCGTGTTCAATGTGGCTTGCCAGCACCGCCATGTCCGCACGCCCCACATGACGTAAACCGTCCGCCACGATAAGCCCCAAGCCGTGATACAAGGGCTTGATAAAATCGCTCTCGCCCAGTCGCTCGCCATAGGGGGGATTGGTGATGACAAGTGGATAGGCGGTGGTAAGCTCGCTCAGCACGGCTTTGGCGGTGGCAAGCGGTCTCTGTTCTAGGCGGACGTACTCGGCAATGGGGGCAAGGGCAGACGCTATCAGGTTCTTGTGGCAGGCACGCACGGCATGAGCGTCAGCGTCTAGGGCAAGGGCAGTAAAGTCGCCTTTGATAAGGGACTGTTCTAGGTGTGCAAGGTTGGCATGAAAGTCATCTAAGGCTTTACCAGCAAGGGTTTGCCACAGCTCATCATCGTGGTATTGCCAATGATAAAAGCCAAAATCGTTTGCTTTTTTGTCAATGCCCACAGGGTAGGCGGTTTTCATGAGTAGGGCTTCAGTGATGAGCGTGCCAGAGCCACACATGGGGTCAATAATGGCGGTATGCTCGCCCTTGTGCCAGTTGCATTCATAAAGCAACGCACTTGCCAAATTTTCCTTTAAAGGAGCGTCCGTGTTCGCCACACGATAGCCACGGCGGTGCAGGCTTGTGCCTGATAAATCCAAATACAGCTCGGCAAGCTCACCTGTGGCGTGGGCGTAAATGTGAAAATCAGGGGATTTGTCCACGTTTGGTCGCTCGCCTAATTTTTTGTTAAAGCAGTCGGCGATGGCGTCTTTGATACGCAAGGTGGCAAATTGTTGGTTTACCGACAGGCGTTTGTCGGTGGATAGGCGTATGGCAAAGGTGTTGTCCACGTCAAACACGCTTGTCCAATCATAGCGACTGGCAAACTCATATAAGGCGGTAGGAACATCTTCGTCAATGACTTTGGTCTCAACCGTACGGGTGGTTTTTTTACCGCCACTTTCACGCACTTGGTTCACGGTTTGGGTTTTTTGGCGAAAATAATACTCGCCAATGGGCAGTAACACACGGCTTGCCACACGGCTATATAGGCAAATTTTGTAAAAGTCGGCAAGCGACACGCCCACACGCACACGTCCTGTCCGTACAATCTGCCCGACCAGCCCAAATAAGTCAAGCTCTATCAATAAGGCATTTTCAAGACCGTCCGCACAGGTGATGACAACATCAAAGGCGGTGGGGGTAAAATCGGCGAAGGGTAGTTTTGGCATGGTGTGGGCTTATTTGATAAGAATTTTGGTAAGGGGTTTGGGTAAACCAAGTATTATAGCATAATTTGGGACGGGTATGGTAGTGGCAATTGTTGTTTTTGGGGTGATGTTTAGCAGGGTAAATGGGCGGGGCAAAATGATGTTAGTGCCATTGTCAAGATGATTGCTTGTTATTATCAATTTAAATTACAGATAATTGTATAAATAACACCAGTTTATTTAATTAATTGTTACTGCTTTTTTATGGCACTCTCTACATCTTCTTCTTTGTCATTGATATTTTTATCCAATGCTTGATGAATCATTGCCAAGCGTTTTTCTTTATCATCTGAGCGGTTAAATAATATCTCTTGATAAGGATAAGGGGTTTCAAATCCTGCTTCGTCTAAGGCTCGTTTAATACGCTCATTGATGTTTTCTTTGATAATCGGAATACGGGCAACCGATAATGGAGCAACCCAAAAACGCACAATAAAATAAATGGCATATTCGCCCACTTCACTGACGGTCGCCATAGGGGCTGGGTGTTTTAAAATCACTTCATCTTTGCTTAATGTTTTGATGATGATTTCTTTGGCGTGGGCGATATCATCATACAAGCCAATTCTTGCTTTAACATCAAATCTTATCATCTTTTTGGACGTTAGGTTAATCACTTCTGATGATGACATGGTCGAATTGGGAATGATGATAATGATGTTATCACGGTCAAGGATTTGCGTGGCTCGCAGGGAGATTTTAACCACTCGTCCTTCTTTGTCGCCAAGCCGAATCCAGTCGCCTACTTGAAACGACTGCTCTATCAAAATGGTAATGCCCGCAATGAAGTTGGCAAGCGTGCTTTGGGCGGCAAAACCCACTGCCAAACCCACAATACCCAGACCTGCCACCAAGGATACAATATCAAAACCAAACTGGGCGAGTACGCTCGCCAAAGCAAAAACGATAATCAGCACCAAAATCAAGTTTTTGAGCAGTTGTTCAATGGACGCATTGAGTTCATAGTAACGTAACACTCTGGCAACCATTTGCCCACTGGTCGCCCACAGCACATAATAAAACCCCGCCCAAGTCGCCGCTTTTGCCGTTGCCTTGATGGTCTCCGCCTGCGTGCCAATCTGCGTCATCACCGCCAGCAAGCTCGCCACAAACCATGTATAACGCAGTACCGCCCGAGCAATCCAAACATGACGCTGTGATAGGTGTAGCGGACGGCGACAATGCTTTAATAAATAGACCAACAGCCAATAAAAAAAGCCAATAATCACCAATAAAATCAATATCTTAATGCTAATACTGGCAACAGCCATGCCCCGCTCTGTCCAGTTTAGGGTCTCATCGTCGAGCGAACCGCCAAGCGACACATACACGCTTTGGTACAAATCATTTAGGATTTTTTCAAAAAAATGGGGTAGATTCATGAGCTGATGAATGGTCGATGATAAAATGGACGATGACAACCGATAAATAAACCACATCAACAAAGATGTGGTAGAATAAATAAGGTTTGTGAATTATAACATAAAGCCTACCAATCATCATCATATATCGTGAAATTTTATGAATAATTCAACCTACCCCCTAACCTAATACCGCCAAAGACGTATGGCGGTATTTGTCATCATGGTTTCTTGTTTGGCGATGTTATTGCTTATCAATGAGATTTTTGAGTTGGGGTTAAATAGTCCCTTTGCCGATTTGCCACATTGGGTGATTTATTTGCTATTGGCAATTTTTGGGATATTTATATTTTTATTATCCCGTTTGGTCATTTATCATAGACCTATCATCAGTTTTTATGCAAAATATTTAAAAGTTTATCATGCCTTTGATAAAAACAAAGACCAGATTTTTTATTATCAAGACTTACAAAAACCAACCTTTGTATTTGGCAGATTTCCTTTGATGATAATTACCTCAAAAGATACCACACCCAATACAACCAAACAACTGCCCATTTATGCTTTGACCTTAAACAATCAATCCATAAATACTCGCCAATTTGCCGACATAGTTAATCAAATTTTTGATGATTTTTATCAAGAACGTGATAACAAGATAGAAATTCGTGATATTAAAAAAGGGTTTTTGGATTGGTATTAAGTTGTTAAATTCTAAAATGAAATCCCCCACTCTATCAATTTTAACCCCCAAAATCCATTTGGATTATGTTAAATAAATTTTGATAACAATAAAAAAGAGCGAATATTCTCGCCCTTTTGATCATTACACCACAACAATTACCACGCCTGCGACAATGCCGACAGCACGCCTTTTAGCATGGCAGAGACGGTACTGCTACACACGCCAATGCCTGAATACACCTTGCCTGCCACATTGAGCTGAACGTATGCCGCCGCCGCTGAGTTGGTTTGGTTGTCGCCTAGCTCATCATCAAGCAGGCTCTCGGTCGCCTTGACATTAATGGCATGCTCTGAATAATTGGTCACGTGGATGTCCTTACCTGTCGCCTTGACCAGTCCATCAATAAATGCCGACAACGCCCCATTGCCCTGCCCGATGATTTCTAGCACGTCAGTTGGCGTGGCGATTTGTCCGTTAAAGGATACGTCCCCGCCCTTGTTGTTAATCTGATAATCGCTTAATTTAAAGATCTCTTGGGTCAAATAAGTCTTGGTAAAAATGTCAAGCAACTCGTCCGTTTTTAGCTCACGAGCCAAACTCTCGGCCTCATTTTGCACCACTTTGGCAAAATCAATCTGCGTCCAACGTGGCAAATCAAAGCCATAATGACGTTGCAGAATATATGCTGCCCCGCCCTTACCCGACTGGCTATTGATACGCACCACGTCTTGATAACTGCGTCCGATATGCACAGGGTCAATGGGTAAGTATGCCACGTCCCAATGCTGTTCGGTTTCGGGGTGCTTTTCATTATAATCCAGCGACTTTTTAATGGCATCTTGGTGCGAACCGCTAAATGCGGTAAACACAAGTTCACCAACATAGGCATGGCGTGGGTGTACTGGCAAATTGGTGCAGTCGGTCGCCACTTGTACAATCTCGCTCACCTGCGACAAATCAAGCTCAGGGTCTACCCCTTGCGTATACAAATTCATCGCCATGGTCAAAATATCCATATTGCCCGTACGCTCGCCATTGCCAAGCAGTGTACCTTCCACACGGTCAGCCCCTGCCATAACGCCAAGCTCACTTGCCGCCACGCCACAGCCACGATCATTGTGCGTATGCAGACTCACAATCACGTCTTTACGGCTTGGCAAATGACGACAAAAATACTCAATCTGGTCGGCATATAGGTTGGGCGTGGACGCTTCTACGGTTGCAGGCAAATTTAAAATCACTTTTTGCCCATCTTGGGGTCGCCATACATCGCACACCGCTTGACACACTTCTACGGCAAAATCAGTCTCAGTCTGGCTAAAACTCTCAGGACTGTACTGAAAAATCCACTCAGTCTCAGGGTAGCGTTTGGCAATGTCTCTTAGCAAAGTCGCCCCATTGATCGCAATCGCCTTAATGCCGTCCTTGTCAAGCTGATATACCTTATCACGTTGTACCCTTGAGGTGCTATTATAAACGTGAACAATCGCACGTTTTGCCCCTTTTAGGCTCTCAAAGGTACGCTCAATCAAATACTCACGAGCCTGTACAAGCACCTGCAAAGTAACATCATCAGGCACATGGTTTCCTTCAATAAGTAAGCGTGTAAAATCAAATTCCACTTGGGCGGCAGACGGAAAACCAATCTCAATCTCTTTAAAACCCACCGCCACCAAAAGTTTAAAAAACTTTAACTTTTGTTCAATGGTCATGGGGTCAATCAAGGCTTGGTTGCCGTCTCGCAAATCCACGCTCGCCCAAATCGGGGCTTTTTCTATGCGCTTGTCGCACCAAGTGCGGTCGGGCAGGTTTGGGGCGAATTCAAAAGGGCGGTATTTGGTAAAATCAAAAGTAGGATTTTTTGGGGTGATTTTGGGTATTGGCATGGCTGGCTCGCTATATTTTTTAAATTAAAACCGTTCGTGGTGAGCTTGTCGAACCACAAGGGTTTTCCCGCCCTTCGATAAACTTAGAGCGAACGGAAAACCTTAATAAATCATTGTATTATCATACCAAAATTTTGCACTAATTTTTACCAATTTTACAAAAATTTTTGGCATATTTTAGCCATATTTACCAAAAAATAATGAATTTATGGTAAAATCCGCCAAATTTTGATAATTTTCCAACATGAACGCCATTAGCCTAGACCCCATTGACCACAAAATCCTAAAACTACTCACGGACAACGCTCGCCTTGCTGTTGCCGACATATCCGAGCAAGTCAATCTGTCCGCCACGCCTGTCATTCGCCGAATTAAACGGCTTGAAGATATGGGTGTTATCACAGGCTATCACGCTCATACGTCCGCACGCTCACTGGGTAACACATTGTCGGTTTTTGTGGCGGTCAGCATGGATAAGCACACCGCCGAACGCTTTGGCGAATTTGAAAATCACATCAAAACCTTTGATGAAGTGGTGTCATGTAGCCTTGTTACAGGGCGGTCGGAAGATTATCTGTTAAAGGTCGTGGTGCGTGATATGAGCCATTATGAAGAGTTTTTGCTCCATAGACTAAGCAAAATTGACGGGGTCAGTCAGTTACATACCAGTTTTGAATTAAGGGAAGTGTTTGATAGAAGTGCGGTTTAACCATGCTCCGCCAAGTGCGTCCCCAAAATAAACACGCCAATGCCGATTAGCATCACACCGCCCACGCCCATGGCATAACGCCCAAAGCTCGCTCCCAAGCGGTTGCCAAGATACAGTCCACCTGTCGCCATAATGGTCGTGGCAAGCCCTATCAGTACGCACGCCAAGACGATGTTCGCGTCCAAAAACGCCAACGACACGCCCACCACCACCGAATCAATGCTTGTGGCAATGGCAGTGATGAGCATTAGGGCGATGTTTGAAGTACTTGTCTGTTCTTGCCTATCCTGTTGCTCGGCTTGTTGTTCATTGGTTTGCTTATCCATTTTTTCATCATAACACACCGCCCCATAGATAAACCGTACGCCCAACGCCCCAAGCAGTCCAAAAGCAACCCAATGGTCAAAGGTTTGCACCCAACTCTCAATAGCCTTACCCAAGCAATAACCGATAAAAGGAGCCATCCCTTCCACCACCCCAAAGAACAGCCCACCCTGCACTGCCTGCCATAGGCGTGGATGTCGCTCGCTCGCCCCTTTTGCCACTGCCACCGCAAAGGCATCCATTGCCATGCCAAAGGATAGGGTAGTGAGTGTAAGTACATTCATGGTTTACCCCTGCCCTTTGGCAATATGTCCATGCAAATATTTTAACAACTCAAACACCGCATTGGTTCGCCCCACCACGTCTTTTTCATCTCTAAAGGTGTATTTTAGCCCTGTCGCCCCGTTCATGCGATAGCCGTCATTAGACTGAATGAGCTTGATAATCGCAAGTCCGTCCACGGGCGTGTCCGCCTTAAACTCCATACTAAGCCCATGAGCGGTTACGTCAATTTTGCTAATGCCAAGCGGTATGCTTTGCACTCGCATTTTGTGCACCAAAAACAGATTGGCAAGGGCGGTCGGCATCGCCCCAAAACGGTCTATCATCTCGGCACGCATCTCATTGAGCTCGTCCACCGTCTCGGCATTGGCGATACGCTTATAGCATAGCAGTCTTTCATGCACGTCCGCCAAATAATCGCTCGGTATCAAGGCGGACGCATGAATGTTAATATCACTCACCAAATCAAGCGGTGTGACAAGGCTTGGCGTATTGCCCGATTTTATCGCTTTGGTGGCACGTTCTAACATATCCATATACAGCCCAAAACCAATGGTCTGCATATTGCCCGACTGCTCCTTGCCCAAAATCTCGCCTGCCCCACGAATCTCCAAATCCTCGCTGGCTAGCATAAACCCCGCCCCAAGCGTATTGGCTCGGCTAATGGCATCAAGGCGTTTTTTGGCATCAGCCGTCAGCCCCTTGATAGACGGCACAAACAAATAACAATACGCCTGATGATGAGACCGCCCCACTCGCCCACGAAGCTGATGAAGCTGTGCCAGTCCAAATTTATCGGCTCGGTTGATGATAATCGTATTGGCGTTTGGCACATCAATGCCTGTTTCGATAATGGTACTGGCAACCAATACGTTCGTTTTTTTATGATAAAAATCACTCATGACATCGTGAAGCTCTTTTTCTGCCATTTGCCCATGAGCCACGCCCACACGCACCTCGGGGATAAGCTCGGACAAGTTTTCCGCCACCGTGTCAATGCTCGCCACGTCATTGTGCAAATAATACACCTGCCCCCCACGCAAAATCTCACGCAAAATCGCATCTTTGGTTGTCTGCTCACTCTTTTTGGCAACAAAAGTTTTAATGGCAAGCCGTCTGGCAGGCGGTGTGGCAATGATAGAAATGTCCTGCATACCCGACAAAGCCATATTGAGCGTGCGTGGAATAGGTGTGGCGGTCATCGTGAGCGTGTCCACGTCCGCTTGCATGGCTTTGATTTTTTCTTTATGGCGTACGCCAAAACGGTGCTCTTCGTCAATTATCATCAAGCCTAGATTTTTAAATTTGACATCATCTTGCAAAAGCCTATGCGTACCGATGACAATATCCACCTTGCCGTCCGCCAAATCAGCCAGTACCTTGTCTTGGGCTTTTTTACCGACAAAACGAGACAAGCTTTCAATCTTAATCGCCCAATCAGCAAATCTGTCCTTAAAGCTGTCTTCATGCTGTCCTGCCAGTAGCGTGGTTGGCACAAGCACCGCCACCTGATAGCCTGCCTGCACCGCAATGAATGCCGACCGCATGGCAATCTCTGTCTTGCCAAAACCCACATCGCCACAGATAAGCCTATCCATGGGCTTGGTCTGTTTCATGTCAAACATCACCGCTTCAATGGCACTTTGTTGGTCGGGCGTTTCGTCATAGGCAAAGCCACTGGCAAACAGCTCATAACTTGCCATGTCAATGTCAAAACTAATGCCCGCTTTGGCATTTCGCCTTGCCTGCACATTCAAAAGCTCCGCCGCCACGTCATAAATGTCGGTCAAGGTCTTTTGGCGTGCCTTGTCCCACTTGCCCGAGCCAAGTTTTGATAATTGCACCGCCTCTGAATCTGTGCCACTATACCGCCCAATCAACGCAAGATTGGTAATCGGCACATAAACATTGGCATCATCGGCATATTTGATATGGATAAATTCCTGCTCGCCCTCACCCACATCAAGCACAACAAGTCCTTGATACCGCCCAATGCCATAGGACAAATGCACAACAAGCGAGCCTTCGGTCATTTCGCTTACCGACTTTATCAAAAAGGCTTGGGATAAGGCATTTTGGCGTTTGCGTTTGGTGGTGGCGACCACTCGCCCAAAAATTTGGGTTTCGCTAATGACACAAAAACCTTGATTTTGCTTATTTTTTAACCATAGTCCACGCTCTATCGGGGCAACGGTTAGGGCGATTTTTTGGTTAAATTTATCCAAATTCGCCAAAAACTCACCAAAATCCGCCACCGTGTCGCTGTCAAGTTTGCCTTTTAATAATTCTAAAATAATCTCACGGCGACCTGCACTTTCGCACACAAGCAAAATCGGCTCATCGCACGCCCCCACAAAGCCCAAAAACTCGCCCAACGGTTCGTCTTTTTGATGATTGATTGGCAAATTGGGGACGGTATGGGCGGTAAATTGGCGAAATAAGGTAAGCGGATTTTCTTTATTGCCCAATACCGCCCTTGGGTAAGTTTTTAAGGCTTGAAAAAATTCATTGCTTGGCAAATATAAATAATCAGGAGGCAAGATTGGCACGTCCTTATCAAACGCCCGAGAATGATAGCGTGCGTTTACCTGCTCCCAAAAGTCGTGATGATAAGCTGACAAATTGTCATCACAGACAACCAGTGTATTTTTGGGCAAATAATGAAACAGCGTGCCTGTTGTCTGCCATTCATGCAAATCAAAAAATAGCGGTGCGTAATACTCCACCCCAGACGGCTGTATGCCATTCATGACATCATTATAAAATTCCACCTTGCGAGCGGACGTATTGGGGAATAGGCTGGCAAAATTCTGGCGGAACGTCTCTTTGTCGTCTAAGTCAAATTCACGGGCAGGCAGTAGGCGAAAACTTGCCACTTTGGGCGATATTGGGGCGGTTTTGTCGTCAAATACGCCGTCTTTTTTGAGCTTATCAAGCTCTTCATCGGTAACGGTTCGCTGAGTATCAGGATTAAAAAATTTAATCGTTTCTATCTCATCGTCAAATAATTCCAAACGAAACGGTAAGGCTTGCCCCACCACAAAAATATCCACAATGCTCCCACGCACGGCAAATTCGCCCGCCATATAGACGTTATCCACCGCCTTGTAGCCTGCCTTGGCAAGGCGTTCACGCTCATGCTCTATATCAAAGGCGTCGCCCACATTCAAATCAAAAAACCGCCCCAAAAGATAGCTTGGCGGTGTGATTTTTTGCATGAGTGTCTGCACGCTCACCAGTAACACGCCGCTTGTTGGCATATGCGTCAAAAGGTCTATCCGCTCAGAAATAATGTCTTGGTGTACCGACAGATTGTCATAAACAAGCGTCTCATAATCGGCAAACACATGGGCGGATATGCCAAAAAAGTGCAGTTCATCGGCAAGGCGTTGCAACTCGCTTTGGGATTGGCAAATGACTAAGGTCAAATGGTCTTTGCTTTGGGTGCTAAGGACGGATAGCCACAGGGCAAAACTTGCGTCCGCTTGGGTGGTAAAGTGGGTGTGAAAGTTAGGCTTATGAGTGGGGGTATTGATATTGATATTTATCATTAACATGACTCGTCTAATGAAAAACCCATATTTGGCCATATGGGTTTTTTGGTATTGTGCTTGTCTTAGTGTCCAGACATGGCTTGTTCGTTGATTTGCACTTCTTTGGTATCACGCAAGTAGTGCAAATAATCTTGGAGTTGGTCTTGACCGACATTATCACGGATGATTTGTGATGCTGACAGACGTTCTGCATCCGAGATTTGGGCGGTTGCCGTGCTTTGGGCTTTATCGCCCACCATGACACTCGCCCCTGCGTCCGTCTCTACCACCCAAGCACTCATGCCATCTTTGTTATGTACAAACAGACTGGCACGCTCGGCAGGCAGTAGCTCTGGGCTTTGGCGAGTGACCACACCTAGACGCTGGGCAGACTTGGCAAGGGTCGCCGGATCTTCTTTGACACGAGCGTTGGCTGTGTCTAGGGCAAGTTTGATGGCTTTTTGTTTGGTTAGGGTCGCCTTGATTTGCTCACTCGCTTCTGCCAATGTCAGCTCTCTGGCATCTTGGTGGTTGGTCGGCTGTACCCACACCGTTTTGTCAGCGAGCGTGATGTTGGGGCTAACCGATTGGTCGCTGATGGCAAAGTCGTCAAAAGCCGCCGACACCACCACAGGAGCGGACAGCTCGCTGGTGTTGTTATCCTTGGTATAGCCTTTAATGCTACGGGCGGTCAGTCCCGTCTCTTGGGCGATGTCGCTAATGCCCATGCTGTCGGTCGCCATGGTATTGATTTTGGTAATCATCTCGTTCATGGCATTGGCACGTTTACGCTCGGTCGCTCGTTTGGTTAGCTCATCACGCATGCTATCAAGGCTTGGGGCATCGCCCATTTTGGTGACTTTAAAGATGTGATAGCCAAACCCTGTCTGCACAGGCTCGCTCACGCCCCCTGCTGTCAGCCTACTGATGGCATTCTCCACAGCACTGCTACTGTCGCCAAAAAAGGCAGGGTTATAGCTTCCGATGTCGCCACCGCTCTCACCTGTGGGGTCATCCGAATGTGCTCTGGCAAGTGCTTCAAAAGACTCGCCTGCATCAAGTTTTGCTTTGATGTCTTTGGCACGACGCTCGGCATTATCTCCCGTCAAGAGAATATGCGACAACTGTCTGCCGTCGCCCTGACCTTGTAGGCTGGCTTGATATTCTGCACGAATCTCATCTTCGCTCACAGCATCCACTTTAATGTCAGCATCGCTTAGAGTGACATAAGCCAAATCCACGCTTGGCGACTGAATCATGTCTTTTTTATTGGCGTTATAATAAGCCTCAATCTCAGCAGGGCTAACCGTCACTTTATCGGCAAAATCCTGCCAGTTATAACGCACCACCCACGCTTCACGGCTTTGGGTTTGCAGGTCTATCAAGCGACTGATTTGGCTGTCAGGATAAACAGCCGTTCCCAAAATACTGCTCGTGAGCTGTCGTAGCGACAACTGCGTGCGAAACATGGTAAAGAGCATGTCCTTGGTCATGCCACGGCTTTGTAAATACTGAGCAAACACATCATTAGAAAATTTGCCGTTAGCATCATGGAAAGTCGGGTCAGCTTGTAGTAGACGAGTAATGGCATCATCAGAGACCGTCATACCAAAAAACTGAGCTTGGTTTTCTAACAACGCTCTGTCAATCATGCTGTCTAACACTTCATCGTTTAGGGCTTTATCATTAATCAGACTGCCATCCACTTGTTCAAGCAGGCGAGCCCGATAATTATTGACCTCTGACTGAAAAGTTGTGGTATCAATGGCAGTATCGCCCACTTTGACGATTTGGTTGGGGGCAATCTGCCCACCACCGCTAAATGACTGCACACCCAAAAATGCCATGGGGACAAGTGTTAAAATAAGTACCGCCTTACCCGCCCAGCTTTGCAGGAAGTTACGCATTTTTTCCATAATACATCACTTTTTTAATAAAATCACAAAAACTCTTTATGATACAACATTTTGATGAAATTCTCAAAAAATTTCCGATAAATTCATGACATTTCACAACTGGCAACCAAGCCATCACGCCAATAGCTGTGGGAATATCGCCCGTAGTCCATTAACCAAAATCTCAATCGCCACCGCCGCAAGAAGCATGCCCATGATACGACTTAGGATGTTCAGCCCTGTCTCGCCCAAAAAGCGACTGATTCGCCCTGCCGCCATCAGCGACCCATAGCAAATAAGACTGATACACAGTCCTGCCGCCAAAATCATGCCTACCTGAAACACACCTTTAACCTGACTTGAATAGATGATGACAGTCGAAATACCCCCCGGCCCTATCATCATCGGAATGGCAAGAGGCACAACCGCTGATGCTGTCAAGGATGAGCTCACTTCCACTTCTTCTTCGTTAGGCTTGACAGGGTTGCCACCACCATTCATCATATTAATGGCAATCAAAAACACCAAAATCCCGCCTGCCACCTGAAACGACCCCACCGAAATGCCAAGAACTTTTAGCAGGCTCTCACCTAAAATGGTAAAAAAGGCAATGCCAATAAACACCGTCACACAGGCGATTTGGGCGACTTTTTGGCGGTCTTTGGCAGGATAGCCTTTGGTTAGGTTCAAAAATAGCCCCAAGGCACTAAACGGATTTATCAGCACCACAAAGGCAAGAATGATTTTGATGAGTTCGGTGTCCATGAGATGTCCTTCTAGGCGTGTGACTTGGCAATGAATGTATGATAAAACAGGCAAGGGCGTATTTTATCATGACTTTGCTTTTTTCCCAATGATAAACATGAGAATTTTTATCATGCCTATATCCATATTTTTCTGATACTTGGGTTTTAAAAACATGGGCAAACTGAATATCGATAACGTTTTTATAAATATAATAGTTTAACAACTTAAATCCATTTTGCATGAAAATGACTACATTTTTCCGCATCAAAAACTTGCGATTCTCCTGCTTTTAAACAAGCATTTTTCATTGCCAATATTCAATGCACCCTAGAGAAGCGTTAATTATTTCTCATCAAAAACACCCATAAAAAACGCCCTGACATCAGAGCGTTTTTGTTGTTTTAACAGATGATTATTCTTGCAAATAACCAATCAAGCGTAAAAATTCAACGTACATCCACACCAGCGTTGCTAACACGCCAATGCCATAGACCCATTCAAACTCTTTGTTCACGCCATACATGGCACCATCTTCGATGTTTTTAAAATCAATTAACAAAAAGAAAGAAGCGATGAGCGTGGTAAAAACACTAAACCCAATGGCAATCATACCGCCACCGAACAGATGTGGGATCGAGCTACCAAACACCAGCGACATAATCCACTGAATGGCATAAACAATCATGATGGCGATAGAGGCAGATATCACCAATGAGCGGAATTTTTCGGTAACTTTAATGATACCCGTAGTATAAAGGGTCAGCATGACCGCCCCAGTAACAAAAGTTGCTGATAAGGCAAGCAGTGGCACGCTTGGGGCTTTATAAAAGGCAAAAGCAGAGGCAACACCGATAAATACGCCTTCTAGCAGGGCATAAGGCACAGCAAGTGTTTTGGCCAGATGTGGCTTAAAGGCAGTGGCGAGACCTAAACCCATGGTAACCAACATGGCAACCACCGCCAAGCCCATTAATACTCCTGATGACACGCCACTCATCAAAGCAAAGAAAAACATTCCAAAGCCCGAAACAGCAGAAATGCCAAGCAGTAGAGCAGTCTTTTTGACCACACCATTGACCGTCATCGGTACATCACCTGCCAGTAGTTCGGTACGACTAACAATAGGGTTTGCCATAATTTTCCTTATATAAAAATTAAGAATAGATTGATAAATTGAGAATTAAAACAGTTTGGTGTTTTATACTATATTTGCTTTTAAAAATCAAGTATTTTTGCCATTTTAATAAAACAGCATGGGTATTTTTTTGATTAATGGGGATGGTAGTATCATTTACAAGCTTTATGGGTTTTTACTTGTAGTCTGGACGGAGTTTAGTTATCATATACTTTTTATGTTTTAAAGACAATAACACCATCATGAGCGAAACCGCCATTTCACCGACATCTTTTAATATCCAAAAGAGCCATTTCAAACGCATTGGACTCATGGGGCGTGCCGGCAAAAAAAGCATCATCACCACATTAAACGAACTCATTAACCTGCTGTCAGAGTGGGGACTAGAAATCACCATTGACACCAGCACCGCCAGCATTGAGGGTATACATATTGATTTTGATAGAGATGACAACCCCATCAAAATCGTGCCACGTGGTCGCATGGGCGAGCATTGCGACTTGGTCATGGTGGTCGGTGGCGACGGCTCTATCTTGCAGGCGGGTTCTCTCTTGGCAGGAACGGGCGTGCCAGTACTCGGGGTCAATCGTGGGCGACTGGGGTTTTTGGCGGACATCAACCCTGAGCGTTTGGAGACGGAGCTATCAGAAGTCTTTGCTGGCGAGTATCACACCGATGAGCGTTTTTTGTTAAAAATGCAGGTACTCGGGCGAGATGATGACGGCAACACGCAAGTGTTTCATGAAAGCTATGCCCTAAATGATGTGGTGTTACACGCAGGTAAATCAGTGCATACCATTGATTTTAAACTACAAATTGATGACATTGATGTCTATCGTCAGCATGCTGATGGGCTGATTGTGGCAACCCCAACGGGTTCTACCGCCTATTCGCTCTCAGCAGGAGGCCCTATCATTCATCCAAGCCTAGATGCCATTTGTCTGGCTCCCATGCACCCGCACACACTGTCTAGTCGCCCCATCGTGGTTGCAGGCACCAGCAAAATCACCATCAAAATCCACAAAGACAACCGTACTCAGCCCATGGTCAGCTCTGACGGCGAAGCAAGCGTACCGCTAGACAACGACCAAACCCTACTCATCACCAAGCACGACAAATCCCTAATCCTACTGCACCCCTTGGACGTGGATTTTTACCAAGCCTGTCGCACTAAGCTTAATTGGAGCTTATATACCGAAGAATTTTCATTAAAAGATGAGTAAGGCTTACTACTCATAACTTTGTGCCATCTCAAAACTGGGGCGAGATTCACAATATGCCAGCCAGTTATGGACATGTACCCATTTATCAGACAACCCACCCGATTTTTTCATCTGAGCAATGCCAAAATGCAGATGAATGTCCACGGCACCAAACACCCCCTGCCCTGTCCCCGACAGATAATGCCGATTCGCCAAATGCTTATTTAATAAAGTCAGTGCCTTATCTACATTAGGCGAGATAAAAGAGTTCTCAACGCCCTTTTGCACACCCCTAATGATAGGACGGATAAAAAATGGCGACTTTTGTACGATTTTAGAAAACACCAGTCGCATGACCAAGTTAGGCATGAGCGAGCTTTCGGCGAAATGCAACCAAAACGTATAGTCCTCCCACGTCTCATCGGCGGGCGATAATTTGCCGTCCGTGTCATAATATCGTAACAGATATTCAATGATAAAGCCCGACTCGGCAAGCGTCCGCCCATGGGTTTCATCTACCAAAATCGGGGCTTTACCCATGGGGTGAATTTCTGTTAGCTGCCTTGGGGCAAGGTGGCTTTTGGTGCGGTTGTGTTTGATGACACGAAAGGGCGTGCCATATAAGGCGTTTAGTTCGCACAATAGCCATAAAATACGAAACGAGCGAGATTGGTTAAGATGATGAAGAGTGAGCATGGGGTTTTCCTGTTGTTGTGAGAATTATTAGTAGCGAACTATCAGTTTTATACGGTTTTGTAGGGGCGTGTTGCACACGCCCGTGATGATACGTTGATGTTTATAGGGCGTGCAGAGCCAGCCCCTACGGTAGTATTAAATAGATACAATAGCGATTATTAGGGTGTGCCTGCCCTTTATAACACAATTTAAAACATAGAAATGTTTTAGAAATGAAACAATGTTTTTGCATGAAAAATGGCTAAATCTTGTTTTTCATAATAAAAGCTTGTTTGATAGAATGACTATCAAACCTCACTTTTTCCTTGAAAAACGGGCGATTTTCCTGCTTTTTTTAAACGGGCATTTTTCATTGCAAATACAAAAGGCAGGCACGCCCTAAAAAAATGTTATGTTTTGGAACAAATATACCAAAACAAAAAGCACAACTTATGTCATGCTTTTTATCAATCTTTTATAATGCCATGCTGTCATCGGTTTTGTGATAATTACGGTTAAAATAGGTCAATGCCTTATCGCTGTCGCCTTGACGAATGGCGATAATCTCACAAATGAACACCCCATGCGTGCCAACTTCTTTAATCTCGCTAATCTTGCAATCAAAGCTCATCAAGGCATCAGACAGCATTGGCGAGCCTGTGGCAAGTCTCTCCCAAGTGCCATGCTCAAAACGCTCATCAGAATTTAGCGGTGATGCGAACGTATTAGATAGATGCGACTGCTCAGCGGTCAGGGTATTGACCATAAGCACGCCATTTTTAACAAAATTGTTATAAAAACCGATATTTGTATTCATACACACAAGCAAAGTCGGAGGCGTGTCGGTAACGCTACATACTGCCGATGCCGTAAAGCCATGTCGCCCTGCCACACCGTCTGTTGTTATCACGTGAACGGCGGTGGTGAGTTTTGCCATTGCGTCTTTAAAATCTGTTACTGATACCATTGTTATTTTCTTAAAATTATTTTATAAATATAAATGTTGGATTTTCATACAGAAAACCCAACATTCATTTGATTTGGCTGATTATTTACCTGACAACTCATTACGGATAATCTTCGCCCCTTCGCTAAGAGCGTGCAACTTACCACGAGCCACCGTGCGAGACAGGGGAGCCATACCGCAGTTGGTGCTTGGGTAGAGCTTATCGGCGTCCACAAATTGCAAGGCTTTACGCAAAGTATCTGCCACTTGCTCGGGTGTTTCAATCTCATTGGTCGCCACGTCAATCGCCCCAACCATGACCGTTTTGCCACGAATCAGCTCAATCAAATCCATCGGCACACGAGAATTTTGGCATTCTAGTGAGATGATGTCAATTTTGGATTGTTGCAGTTTTGGGAAACTCTCTTCGTATTGTCGCCATTCATTGCCAAGCGTTTGTTTCCAATCGGTGTTCGCCTTAATGCCATAGCCGTAGCAGATATGTACCGCTGTTTGGCATTTTAGCCCGGAGATGGCACGCTCCAAAGTTGCCACGCCCCAATCGTTTAGCTCATCAAAAAACACATTAAACGCAGGCTCATCAAACTGAATAATATCCACGCCTGCCGCTTCTAGCTCTTTTGCTTCTTCATTTAGGATTTTGGCAAATTCCCACGCGAGCTTCTCACGGCTCTTGTAATGAGCGTCATACAAGGTATCAATCATCGTCATGGGGCCCGGCAGAGCCCATTTGATGAGCTTGTCGGTATGCTGACGCAAAAATTTGGCATCGTCCACAAACACCGATTTTGGGCGAGACACGTCGCCTACCACGCTAGGCACAGACGCATCATAGCGGTTACGAATACGGACGGTTTCACGCTTATTAAAATCCACGCCGTCCAAATGCTCAATAAACGTGGTTACAAAATGCTGACGGGTCTGCTCGCCATCGCTAACGATATCAATGCCTGCACGGGTCTGCTCGGCAAGCGACACCAAAAGTGCGTCTTGCTTGGCTTGGCGTAGCTCATCGCCTTCAAATTTCCATTCTGACCACAGTTTTTCGGGTTCGGCAAGCCAAGATGGTTTTGGCAGACTGCCTGCGGTAGAGGTGGGAAGTAAAATTTTGCTCATTGTGTTTTCCTAAATTAAAATTTGCATTATACCAAAAAAAATTCAAATCAACCGACAATTAAATCGGTTGATTGAAATTCATCCTTTATTTTTCGGCAAGCCAAGCGTCCAAAATCTCTTTATACGGCTTGATAAATTGCTCTTCGGCAAGTTTGCCTTGTTTTACCGCCAAGTCGTTACGCTCCACACGGTCATAATCCACTTTTGGCACAGCATAATCTTCATAAGTCAGACTGCCCTTGTACACTTGTCCTGCAACCGAGTTGGCACTATAAATCTCTGGGCGATAGATACGCTGGAACGCTTCCATGGTCGCAATCGTACTGATGAGCTCTAAGTTGGTGTAATCATTCAATAAATCGGCATTTTCATCAAAATAAAACGCATACGGAGCAACCGATTTTGGTGGCATAAAGTAACGCACTTTTAAGCCCATTTTGGCAAAATATTCATCGGTCAATGAATAGTCATTTTGCACATATTCCACGCCCAAAATCGGGTGTGTGTTGGTGGTTCTGTGGTAGGTGCGAGTGGTCGCAACACTAAGGCACAGTACGGGCGGTTTTTTGGATTGGGCTTTGTACTCTTCGGACGCAACCATGAATTTGAACAATTTGCCATGCAAATCGCCATAGCCTTCTGGTACGCTAAATTCAGGCTTGTCTTTGTTGTACTCACGAAGTAGCACGCTAAAATCATAATCACGGACAAACGATGAAAAGCTGTTACCGATGATGCCGTCAATGGTTTTGCCTGTTTTGTAGTCAAGTATGGACGTTTTTAGCCATTCCAATCCTGAGAAAAATTCGCCCTTGCCCGCCACGTCAATGTCAATAGACACAATGTCAATCAGCACCGAATAGCGGTCGTTGGTTGGGTTGTCCCAAGTCGCCAAATCGTTAAAACGGTTGTTAATCATTCTAATGGCATTTTGTAGGTTTTGTTTGCGGTTTTCGCCACGAGCTAGGTTAGCAAAGTTGGTGGTCAAACGAGTGCTACTGGCAGGCTCATAGTTTTCATCAAAACGCTGGGTATGCACTCGGCATTGAAATTGTGCGGTCATTTTTTCACCTTGCGGGGTTGTTTTTGGAATGGGTGTAGGGCGTGCTGAACCTTTATAACACATTTTACATTTTAAAAAATTTTAGGTATGAACAATGTTTTTGCATGAAAAATGGCTAAATCTTGTTTTTCATCGCAAATACAAAGATTCAACACGCCATATTAAACCACATTTTCTTGATGAAAAAAACTGATATATTTTTAAAAAAAGTTGAAAAAAATTCAGGTTAAGACCAATAAAGGCAAAACACATTTATACACCCAATAACACGCCCAACAAAAAGGCGGACATCAATCCGCCTTTTTTATCATTCACTGTCTTGACTTGTTTCTGTCATCTCGCCAAGTTCGCTATCACTATCATCATCGCTTGGCTCTTCATGCTACACACACGCAAGCCCCACCAGCGTTTCGCTCTCGCCAATGCGAATGAGCTTGACCCCTTGGGCGTTACGTCCTGCGATTGCGATTTGGGCGACAGGCGTACGCACCAGCGTGCCTTTATCAGAGATTAAAATCACGTCTTCATCGCCTGTTACCGCCACCGCCTTGACAAGCTGACCGTTACGCTCTGATGTCTTAATGGCAATCACGCCTTGACCGCCACGCCCTTTGGTCGGATAGTCGTCAATCGGAGTGCGTTTGCCGTAGCCGTTTTCGCACGCTGTCAAAATCTCGCCTGCTTGCGGGGCAACCACGAGCGACACCACACGGCTGACCGACACCACGCTGTCATTATCACTATCATCGGTATCATCATCGGTCGGCTCATCATCGTCTAAGCCGAGACTGGCTAAGAGATTGACACGGATACCACGTACGCCCTTGGCAGTACGTCCCATGGCACGAATGGCGGATTCTTTAAAACGAATGGCTTTACCTTCGTTGGAGAACAGCATAATCTGTTGCTCGCCGTCCGTAATCGCCACGCCAATCAAGGTATCACCGTCCACAAGGTCAATCGCTCTTAGCCCGTTGGCACGCAAATTGGCAAATTGCGACAATGCCACACGCTTGACCGTACCGCTTGCCGTGGCAAAAAACACAAATTTACCGTCATCAGCCAGACTCTCCACGGGCAAAATGGCGGTTACGCTCTCACTGGGGTCAATGTTGATAAGATTAACAAGTGGTCTGCCCTTTGAGCCACGAGAGGCAATAGGCACTTCAAAGCCACGCAAGCCAAACACTCGCCCTGTGTTGGTAAAGCACAAAATATGGGCGTGCGTACTGGTAACTAATAAATGCTCAATCACGTCATCTTCTTTCATGGCGGTCGCTGATTTGCCTTTTCCGCCACGTTTTTGGGCTTGGTAGTCGCTCACGGCTTGGGTTTTGGCATAGCCTGTATGCGACACGGTCATGACCACCATCTGCTCTGGGATTAAATCTTCACGGCTAAAATCGGCTCGTGCGTCCACAATATCGGTCTTACGCTCATCGCCAAAATCATCACGAATCTGGATAAGCTCCGCCTTAATCACGCCCATGAGCTTATCAAAATCCGCCAAAATCATCTGTAAGCGTGCAATCTCGCCCAAAATCTCTTGGTATTCTTTGGACAATTTGTCCTGCTCCAAGCCTGTCAAGCGGTGCAGTTGCATATCCAAAATGGCGTTTACTTGGTCGGGCGATAGGCGGTATTCTTTGTCATCATTGATAAGCCCAAACGGTGCGTTTAAGTCCTCACCTTCGATGATGTCGGGGCGAATAGACGTTGCCCCTGCATTTTTTAGCATGGCAACCACATTGCCCGCCTGCCAGATACGCCCAAGCAGGTTTTCACGAGCCTCAGAGCGGTTGGCGGACTTTTTAATGGTCTCAATGATGTCATCAATATTGGCAAGAGCAATGGTCAAGCCCTCTAACAAATGCCCACGAGCTTTGGCTTTATTAAGCTCAAAAATGGTACGGCGTGTAACAACCTCTTGGCGATGACGGATAAAGCTGGCAATCAAATCATGCAAGGTCATAAGGCGTGGCTGTCCGTTGTCAAGAGCAACCATGTTAATACTAAAACTGGACTCTAAGGGTGTTTGCAAAAATAGATTGTTTACCACAACTTCGGCATTTTCGCCACGTCTTAGGTCAATGGCAATCCGCATACCCTCTTTGTCAGACTCGTCACGCACGCCTGTGATACCGTCTAATTTTTTGTCATTGACAAGTTGGGCAATTTGCTCAATGAGTTTGGCTTTATTGACTTGATAAGGAATCTCGGTAAAGACAATGCGTTCACGGTCTTTGCTTGCCCCTTCCATATTCTCAATGACATAACGCCCACGAATGTGCAGTCGCCCTTTGCCTGTGCGATAAGCGTCAAAAATACCGCTTCGCCCATAGATGATACCGCCTGTGGGGAAATCAGGCCCGCTGATGTGGCTGGCTAGCTCATCGCCATCAATCTGCGGATTGTCGGCATAAGCAAGACAAGCGTTTACCACTTCGGTCAGGTTGTGCGGTGCCATGTTGGTCGCCATACCCACCGCAATGCCCGTTGCTCCATTGACAAGCAGGTTTGGCACGCGGGCAGGTAGCACAGACGGCATTTTTTCGGAGCCGTCATAGTTATCCTCCCAGTCCACCGTGTCTTTGTCAAGGTCGGCAAGCATTTGGTGCGTGAGTTTTTGCATACGCACTTCGGTATAACGCATGGCAGCAGGTGGGTCGCCGTCCACCGAACCGAAGTTACCCTGTCCGTCCACCATCATATACCGCATAGAAAACGGTTGGGCAAGACGCACAATGGCATCATACACGGCAGTGTCGCCGTGGGGGTGATATTTACCGATAACATCGCCCACGACACGGGCAGATTTTTTGTAGGGTTTGTTATAATCGTTGGACAGCTCGTGCATGGCGTACATCACACGGCGGTGAACAGGCTTTAAGCCATCTCGCACATCAGGCAAGGCACGAGAGACGATGACGCTCATCGCATAGTCAAGGTAGGACTGCTTTAATTCATCAACAATCCCAATGGGGGTTACGCTATCGGTCATAATTTTTCCAAGTAACACACATAAAGGCGACATTATAGCACAAAATGGCAAAAATGGCGAATTTTACGCCATAAAATTTGGGCTTTTTATTTTAAAAAATCATTAAAAATCAATATGTTAAAACTTTATGATTTGGCGGTTTTTTAGAATTTTTAAAACTTAGGGCGTGTTGAATGTTGGTACTTGCAATGAAAAATGAGAGAAATCGCCCGTTTTTCAAGGAAAAGTCCGCACTTGATATTGAAATATCAACAAGGATTTTGACGATGAAAAACAAGATTTAGCCATTTTTCATGCAAAAATGGGTTGAAATTGTCAAATTTTCATCATTACCTTGTAAAAAAATGTTATCAATATTCAACACGCCCCAACAATACACTTGAATAAATCGCAAAAATTTGCTAATATATCGGCTTTATTGTGTTAGGCAACGTGTCTCCTTTATTTTATTGGGTAATTCGGTGGCTGCCTGAATTATCGCCTACACTAAGTTATCTTTTATCCATTTTTACTTTTTGTAAGGAAATCATCATGGCAAACTCAGCCCAAGCTCGTAAACGTGCACGCCAAAACGTCAAACGCCGTGCCCAAAACGCCTCTCAACGTTCTATGGTTCGTACCTACATCAAGCGTGTGGTATCTGCCATCGAATCTAAGTCTTATGACCTAGCAACCGAAGCCTACGCCAAAGCCGTTCCTGTGATTGACCGCATGGCTGACAAAGGCATCATTCACAAAAACAAAGCCGCTCGTCATAAGAGCCGTCTAAACAAAGCCATCAAAGCCCTAAAAGCTTAATCAGCACTCATGCCAGTTTTGGTAACAGACTTAAAAAGACCTTAATATTAATTAAGGTCTTTTTTATTTTAAAGTGGTAGATTTTGTGTTAAAATTTGTGCGTTTTTTCGCCTTTATTTTGCTTTTATCCTGCCCTTTTCAAGGGGTTATAAGAATTTGTAAGGACGCACCATGTCAGACACCCCACCCCAAACCAACCCCCCCACCCCAAACCAACTCCCAAAGCCTGCCCCACTCACCCATCAGCTAAATCGTGAAGCCAAATGGTCTTTGTATCTGACCTTGCTGTATATGGCAGGTTGGGTGATTTTTGCCTATTTTATGCCAGCAGGGACGGGACTTTTGGGCTTGCCGTTGTGGTTTGAGTTAAGCTGCGTGTTTTTGCCCCTGATTTTTATTTTAATCAGTATGGCGGTGTTAAAGGCGGTTTATCAGGAAGTGGATTTGGACGGTGAATTAAGTAACGAATTAAATCACAATGCCAAACAAGGGGGCAATGCATGAATTTAAATATTCAAATTTTAATCCCCCTTGTCCTGTATCTATTTTTTGTGTTTGGCGTGGCGTGGCACGCTTATCAAAAACGCAAAACGGGCGAATTTTTAAATGAATACTATATCGGCTCTCGCTCCATGGGTGGATTTGTGCTTGCCATGACGACTGTGGCGACTTATGTGTCGGCAAGCTCGTTCATCGGTGGACCGGGGGCGGCGTATAAATTTGGCTTAGGCTGGGTGCTACTGTCCATGATACAAATCCCTGCAATCTGGCTTACGCTTGGCACGCTTGGCAAAAAATTTGCCATGCTCGCTCGCCAAACAGGTAGTATTACCATCAATGACCTGCTATTTGCCCGTTATCAAAATAAAGTCGTGGTGTGGCTTGCGTGTGTCTCGCTCCTACTGGCGTTTTTTGGCATGATGGTGGTGCAGTTTATTGGGGCAGGTCGTCTGCTTGAAACGACACTGGGTCTGCCTTATGAATTATCCATTGGTGTGTTTGCCCTTGTGATTGGGCTTTATACCTTTATTGGTGGGTTTCGAGCGGTGGTCTTGACCGACACCGTGCAGGGGCTTGTCATGCTCATCGGCACCATGCTCCTACTTGGGGCAACGCTTGTCGCCACAGGGGGCATAGACAACGCCATGACAACCCTGCACGCCATTGACCCACGCCTACTGACCCCCACAGGCGTTGATGATAAACTGTCGGCAACGTTTATGCTGTCGTTTTGGGTGCTGGTGTGTTTTGGTCTCATTGGTCTGCCCCATACGGCGGTGCGGGCGATGGCGTATAAGGACAGTCTCTCGCTACATCGGGGGATACTTGTCGGGACAGTGGTGATGACGGTGCTGGTCTTGGGTATGCACCTAGCAGGGGTCTTGGCTCGTGCGGTCGTGCCTGAGCTTGATGTGCCTGATAAAGTCATTCCCACGCTCATGATGACGGTGCTACCGCCCTTTGTGGTAGGGATATTTTTGGCAGCTCCGATGGCGGCGATTATGTCATCCATTGATTCGATGCTGATACAGTCGTCAAGCACGCTGATTAAGGATTTGTATTTATCTATCAAACCTGACGCTGTCCATAATGAAGTCAAAATCAAACGCTACTCCACCACGCTAACGCTTGGCTTTACCGTGATTTTGGCGGTTGTTGCCATGCTAAATCCGCCAGATATGCTCATTTGGCTAAATTTGCTGTCCTTTGGTGGATTAGAGGCGACTTTCTTGTGGGTGCTGGTCTTTGGGCTGTATTACAAAAAGGCCAATGCCACAGGGGCGATATGGTCTATGGTGGCAGGTCTGACGAGCTATGTCATCATCGCCTATTTTAAAATCGCCTTATGGGATTTGCACGCTGTCGTGCCTGCGTTAGTGATTGGTTTGGTGGCATTTTTGGTGGGGAATAAGGTGGGGGAGATAAAAAAGGTGTGATGTTAGGACATACCTGCCTTTTGTATTTGCAATGAAAAATGTCTGTTTAAAAAAGCAGGGAGTCGCACGTTTTTCAAGGAAAAAGTGAAGTTTGATAGTCGTTCTACCAAACAAGCTTTTATTATGAAAAACAAGATTTAGCCATTTTTCATGCAAAAACACCATTTTATTTCTATAAAATTTCTAAATTTTAAATTGTGTTATAAAGGTTAGGCACGCCCTAAAATCTACACAGTTAAGTGGTCGGATAGTCATGCTTCATGTAAAAATTGATAAAGTATAAATTTTCATCTTATTGTATAAAAATATCATCAATGTTCAACACACCCTAGACATACTGCAAAGTAAAATGTTTATACGTTCAGACCCTGATATTTTGAGTTTAAAAATTGAAAAATGCTGCAAAACCATTATTTCACAGTGACTCTGTTGTTATGAAAAACACAAAAACCAACACATCCCAACAAAAAAAACGCCCAATATCCATTGAGCGATTTTTGTTTTATAAACCATTAGACTCTAAACTGTGGGAGCAATGCAGGCACACCGGGGAACATACCTACCAAGCCCATGGCAATACACAGAATCACAAAACCTGCCACAGGGATAATCACACGTCCCATCAGACCAAGCTCAACACTACGTTTCTTGTCACCGATAAGACCTAAGTTGTCTAGCATCATGGTTAGCGACCAACCAAACACGGGATTCACCAGTGCTGATGAGAACACCACGATGGCAGCTGACTGAGTTGTCTTACCTGCACGAGTCATCTCCATGCCTGCTTCTAGTAGGGGTACAAATACCGCCACGATCAGAGCTGTGGAGAGCACAGGTTGCCATACCGCCAAGTCCATGGGATAACCCCAAATGGCTGCGACGATACAAAATACCGCAGTCAAGACAGCACCAGCAGGAATCGGACGTTTGGCGATGGACGCAGGCACGATGTAGGTACCCCATGATGATGTGAAGTTCGCCCCGCCCAGTGCCGAGCCCACCATTTGACGGATAGAGCACGTAATGGTCGTGTCATCAATATTCATGTGTGTACGTTCAGAGTGCTTAGGATAGCTGATTTGCTGGAATACTTTGTGTCCTAAGAAATCTGGTGGCCACATGGCAACCGCCAACACCGCAAAAGGAAACACCACGATAAAGGCTTTGGCATCGGGCAAACCTAGCGTCCAACCTGTATTCTCACCCCACCAGTAGGTCGGGCTAAGCGGTGGCAGTCCCGGCTCGGTCTTAAACTCAAAGGGAGCTCCCAAGATAAACGCCAAAAATCCTGCCAACGCACAGCCGATAGGCACCGCAAGCCAACGTTTTTGCCAATGTTCTAGCAAGGCATACATGACAATGGTTGACAAAATAATAATAAAGGCGATGTGTGGCAGACCAATTTTATCCGCCCACGCTATCATGTTTTTGACCTGAGCCATCAGCCCCACAAAACCCAGATAGAGTAGTAGCCCGCCTGCCACCCCGTTACTGGTAAGCTTGGACATGAGGCTGCCGCCTTTTAAGACCGCCATAATCAGTCCAAATACCCCGATGAGTACACCAAAAGCAAGTGGGTGCCCCCCTGCCGCCACCACAATAGGAATGAGCGGAATGAGAGGTCCGTGTGTGCCAGGCAAGTTGGATGTTGGCAGGAAAAATGCTGAGAAAATAAGTACAAAGATTGAAGCGATAATCATCTCATAGCGGACGTTTTGCAAGACAAAATCTTCGCCCAAACCAAGTGGTGCAGCAAAGGCAGCTGCCATCGCTCCTACCATGACGATTTTACCAATCATCCCCGCCATCGCAGGAATGGTATCTTCAAACTCAAAACGATAATCACGAAATGGCAAGTTCACGCCCCATCTTTTAGGTTTCATGATTTGCAATTCGTGTCTTAGATAAGCGTCACGAGACTCAAAGGCTGATGATGGCTTATGAAGCTCTTCATAGCTTTTGGTTGCGTATTCTCGGATTTGCTCTTCGGTTAAATCAGATTGAACATCACTCACAAATATCTCCTATCACTGTGAGAAAAATGCGTTTTAAAATCCTTGTTTTTTCATTTGTTCAAGTCTTGCATTCATCTGCACGCTCAAACAATGCCAAAAAACACTTTTTAAAACACTAAGCAATCTTGCCATTCCACCAATTCATTAATTATTTCTACAAGATAACACAAATATTTTTTGGGTTATTTTATAACAATAATTTAATAAATCAATCGTACTAGCAAGAGTGCGGTGCTGATTATAACTTTCTTTTTTGTGACTGTCATGTTTTATTTGTAAAAAATTATGAAATATTTGCTAAGTTACTAATTTTTAATGACATTAAATGACATTAAATGACATTACACCTAGGGCATGCCCACCATTGATATATACCAACCGAAC
>NZ_MXAP01000053.1 GCF_002027555.1 Moraxella equi | reverse complement strand
TTGGGTTCGGTTGGTATAGACCTTGTAGTGGTTTTGAAAAAGAGGTGTGTTCATAAAAGTTCCTTGTGAGATTTACAATCATTTTACACCCAATGGCAAGTGATGGGTAGTTTTTTGATAATTTTTTGCTTTTGTAGAAATAGTGATTGACAGGCAACTGGTTGTTCACTATAATTCCTTTATAGAAAAGGGGATTTTATGATTATTGCTCATGTACGAAAATCAGACAATCAAATTCAAACGCTTGATGAGCATTTAATGGAAACTGCCGACATTGCAAAAACATTGGCGAGCAAATTAGACTTGCCAATGGCAGGCGAGCTGTTGGGATTGATGCACGATTTTGGCAAATATTCCAATGATTTTCAAGACTATATTCGGGCAATGACAGGGGTTGATGCTGATGTGGACAATGATTATGTGCTTCCCAACGGTAAAAAGATTGACCATTCTAGTGCGGGGGCTCAATGGGTTTACCGTAAATTAAGGGAGTTTAATAAATCAAAAGATGTGAATGGTAATATTGAAGACACAGGTATTGGTGAATTGATTGGACAAATGCTGGGTTTGTGTATTGCTTCTCATCACGGGGCGGGGCTGATTGATTGCTTGGATACTAATGGCAAAGTGAATTGGCGAGAGCGTTTTAATAAATCAGATCAAGAAACCCATTTAAATGAATGCGAAAAAAATGCTGATGAAATCATCAAACAGCGTGCAGCAAATTTGGTGGGCAATGAATTGGTTTGGCAGATTCAAGTTGCATTAGAGCCAATTTTGAAACCAATGATTGAATCCTTTAATAATGAGCGTAGTTTAGGGGATATTAAGACATTTCATAAAATTGAAGAATTCTATTTGGGTTGTTTTACTACATTTTTATTTAGTTGTTTGATTGATGCCGACCGTATTAACAGTGCCGATTTTGAAAGAGAATCACAAAAATCCTTACGCAAATTTAATCAACAACCCAACTGGCAAGAAGCCATTAATCAATTAGAAACACATTTATCCAATTTTAGCATTCAATATCCTATTGATAAAATTCGCCAAGACATTTCCAATATTTGTTTAAAGCGCGCCAAAGATAAGCAAGGTATTTATACTTTGACCGTACCAACAGGTGGGGGTAAAACTTTGGCAAGTTTGCGTTATGCCTTGCACCACGCCCAAGAACATTCGCTTGACCGCATTATTTATATCATTCCCTATACTTCTATCATTGACCAAAATGCCGATGTGGTGCGTACCATTTTGGGTGATGATTGGGTATTGGAGCACCATTCCAATATTGAACCTGATAAACAAACTTGGCAAAATAAAGTATTAAGTGAAAATTGGGATAAACCGATTGTTTTTACCACAATGGTACAATTTTTGGACAGTTGGTTTGGGGGTGGTACTCGGGGTGTGCGACATTTGCACGCAATGACCAAAAGCGTACTTATTTTTGATGAAATTCAAACGCTACCAATTAAATGCGTTCATTTATTTTGTAATGTGATAAATTGGCTTAATCAATATGGAAAATCTACCGCCATTTTATGTACTGCCACTCAACCTTTATTAAACAATTTAAAAAATCCCCAATTGGGTCAAGTGCATTTGGCGGACAATGCTGAGTTAATGGGCGATACAACAAAATTACAACAACTGTTTGATGAATTGTCTCGGGTAGAAATTAGTTACCTTCCAAAAAATACGCATTATGATTTGGAAGAAGCGGGCAACTTTTTGATAGAGCAATTTAAGCAGCATTCTAGCTGTTTGTTTGTTGTTAATGCCAAAAAATGGGCAAAAGATTTGTATGAATATTGCAAAAATCAAAACATTGACAAAGAAGCCATTTTTCATCTTAGCACCAATCAATGTGCCAGCCATAGAAAAGTGATTTTTGACACCATAAAACAGCGTTTAAAAAATAAAGAACCTGTGATTTGTATTAGTACTCAGCTGATAGAAGCAGGGGTGGACATTTCAATGGCGTGTGTCATTCGGGCATTGGGTGGCATTGATAGCATTGCTCAGGCAAGTGGTCGCTGTAATCGCAATGGAGAAAACAATGATAAAGGACAAGTTTATGTATTAAATTTAAAAGAACCTGATTTTTCAAAAGTATTACTAGACATTTATCAAGGGCAATGCTGTGGCGATAGAATATTGCGTGAATTTAACAATCAAGATATTTTAAAACCAGCTGCCATTCGCCAATATTTTAATTATTATTTTTATAATAGATCTACTGAAATGGCTTATAATATCAATAAAGAAGTTACGAAGTTGATAGATAAGAAAAATATGATTAATTGGCTATCAGACAATGAATTTAATACTTGTGGACTTAAAAACAAGAGAAGAGAAACTTCTTGTCCTTTATTGATGCAATCCTTTAAAAGTGCAGGGCGAGCATTTCAGGTTATAGACGCTCCCACACAAGCGGTCATTGTACCATATGGCAAAGGCAAAGAGTTGATTGCAACTTTGTGCGGTGTGGCGGACAACAAACAAAAATATCAAGCCTTAGCAGAAGCTCAAAGATACAGTGTCAATGTTTTTCCTAATGTTTGGCGAAAGTTACAAGACAGTAGAGCAATTATAGAAACGCAATTTGACTCTGGTATTTATTATTTGGACGAACGCTATTATAGTAATGAATATGGCTTGGGTCTCGATGAAATTGGTGAAATGAGTTTTTATAATTTTTAGATGTATTAATATTAACAAGGCGTAATATGAATAATAAAATCAGTTTTCGAGTATGGGGTCGGCAGGCATTATTTACCGACCTTGTTACCAAAATCGGTGGCGAGAAATTTAGCTATCAAGTGCCAACTTATGAAGCTTTAAAAGGCATATTAAGAAGCATATATTGGAAGCCAACTTTGATTTGGCACATTGACCGAGTGCGAATCATTAAGCCCATTCGTACCCAAAGTAAATCTACCAAGCCACTTGATTGGAATGGGGGCAATACATTGGCAATTTATACTTTTTTGCAAGAAGTGGAATATCAAGTAGAAGCTCATTTTACTTGGAATACACATTGGGATGAATTAAAAGACGACCGCAATGCAGGCAAACATTTGGCAATCGCCAAGCGAATGTTGGAGCGGGGTGGGCGACAAGACATTTTTTTGGGGACACGAGATTGTCAAGGCTATGTTGAGCCTTGTGAATTTGGCAGTGGCGAAGGCTTTTATGATAAGATTGATAATTTGGATTTTGGGTTGATGTTTCATAGTTTTGGTTATCCAGAAGAAACAGGCAATGATGAATTGATTAGCCGTTTTTGGCTTGCTAATATGCAAAAAGGCGTGATTGAATTTCCCAGTGTGAATGATGAGCAATTAAAAAGGCGTTTTATTCGCAAAATGAAGCCCATTAAACCTTTTAAACGAGGTGAGAATTTAAAAGCGGTGGAAGATGAAGAAAAGGAGCTTGATTGATGAGTTGGATACAAAAGTTATATCGGACTTATGAAGTTATTTCCAGTCAAGAAGCAGGCTTTGAGGGTAATTCTTTAACACCAATTGGACATACTTTGCAAACCGCTCATATTGAAATTGTATTAAATGGAAATGGCGAATTTCAAACTGCCCGAGTAATGCCTGCCAAAACCGCTATTATACTTCCAGCCACAGAAACTTCCGAAAATAGAACAAGTGGCGAAGCCCCACACCCATTGGCGGATAAATTGCAATATGTGGCAAAAGATTACCCCAATTATGGGGGTGAGAAAAAAGCCTATTTTGCAGGTTATTTGGCTCAATTACAAGCGTGGTGTGAATCGCCTTGTGCCAATGATAAAGTAAAGGCGGTTTTGGCATATGTCAAAAAAGGAGAAGTCATTGCTGATTTGATTAAAGTGGGGGTACTACACTTAAATGCTGACGGTAATGTTTTAAATAAATGGGATAATGAAAGCGATGCCCCTGCTATTTTTTCGGTATTGCCAAAAACCAAAGGCGAAATTGAATTTGGTTCGGCATTGGTGTGTTGGCAGGTGGAAGTGGCAGGTGACCCGCAAAGTGAAACTTGGACAGACAAAGCGGTGCAACAATCGTGGATTGAGTATTTGGCATTGGCAGGGGGTCAAACGGGCTTTTGTGTGGTGCAAGGCGAAGAAAAACCGATTGCCAATATGCACCCTGCCAAATTAAGACATACAGGCGATAAAGCCAAATTGATTTCGTCCAATGATACGGCAGGTTATACCTTTCGGGGGCGATTTGAATTGGCAGAAGAAGCGGTGAGTTTGTCGGCAGAAGTGTCCGCCAAATCACACAGTGCCCTACGCTGGCTGATTGCTCGGCAAGGAATTCGTAATGGCGACCAAGTAACGGTGGCGTGGGCAATTGGCGGGCAAGAAGTACCTTCACCGTTTTTTGGAGAAAATGTCATTGACCATTCGGAAGATTTGGGTGAAGGGGCATTTAAAGTAATTAAGAAAAAATATAAAGGTTATAAAGCCAAATTACAATCACACGAGCAAATTTCTTTGTTAATGCTTGATTCTGCAACACCTGGTAGAATGGCATTGACTTATTATCAAGAGTTTTTGCCTGATGATTATTTTGCCAATTTGGATGCGTGGATTGATGATTTTTCTTGGTATCAACGCCATAGCATTGAAAGTAAAGACGGTAAGAAAAATGAAAAACGCACGGTTTGGGCGATAATGCCCCCGTCACCATTTGCAATTGCCAATGCTGTTTATGGCAAATCGTTAAGCGATACATTAAAAAAACAGCTTTATGCCCGTTTATTGCCTGTAATTGCAGGGGGAAATGGCATTGGCTTTCCTTATGATTTGGTGCAAAAAAGTTTTCAAATGGCGTGCAATCCCAACGGCTGTGAACATTGGGAATGGCAACGCAATATCGGTGTGGCGTGTGCCTTATATCGGGGCTATTGTGCTAGAAACTTAAAACGGAGACATTCTATGAGTTTAGATATTGAAAATCGTTCACGGGATTATATTTTTGGCAGATTGTTGGCAATGGCTGAAAATTTGGAAAGAATGGCATTAAGTATGGCAGGCGAGATTAGAGCGACCAATGCCGAACGCTATATGCAACGCTTTGCCATTAGTCCCAATCAAACTTGGACGCAACTTGAACAAAATTTAAAAACTTATAAAGACAGATTACGCAAAGATTATCCTGTTCGTATTTCTGATAAATTTGTTTTAACCAATCCGCTTGCGTTTTTAATTAAGCGTGAAAATGAAATTAGTGAATTGGTTGCAATTTTGGACGAGTTAAAACAAGCAGGTTGTGATTTAGATAAACCATTAGAGCCTGAGTTTTTACTTGGTTACCACAGTCAAAAAATGGCTTATCGTCATAAACAAGACAATCACTCTGAACAAAATGAGCAAGACTAACCCTTATCTTAGTTAAAAGGAAAATCCCAATGAGCTTAACCAAAAAAATTGACTTTGCCTTAATTTTGCAAGTAAAAAACGCCAACCCCAATGGCGACCCCTTAAATGGCAACCGTCCCCGCACCGACTTTTCGGGCATCGGTGAAATTACCGATGTCTGCCTAAAACGCAAAATTCGTGACCGTTTGCAAGATGCAGGCGAGAGCATTTTTGTGCAATCGGACGAAAAGAAAACGGACGGTATGACAAGCCTTGCCAACCGTGCCAAAGACAAGGAAGTGGGTTTGGGGGCGGACGCTTTTAATGCCAAAAAAGCAAGCAAAGACGACACCATTCAAAAAGCGTGTGAAAAGTGGCTAGATGTGCGTAGTTTTGGACAAGTGTTTGCCTTTGGTAAGGGCGAAGATGCGTCTGGTGTGTCCATTGCCATTCGTGGACCTGTAACCATTCAGTCGGCGTTTAGTGTTGAGCCTGTGAACATTACCAGCACCCAAATCACCAAAAGCGTGAGTGGTGAAGGCGACGGCAGCAAAAAATCGTCCGACACAATGGGGATGAAGCACCGTGTGGACAGCGGTGTGTATGTGGCGTTTGGGGCGATGTCGCCACAACTTGCCGAACGCACGGGCTTTTCGGATGCGGATGCGGACAAAATTAAGACGGTGCTGACCAAATTGTTTGAAGGCGATGCGTCATCTGCCCGCCCAGAAGGCAGTATGCAGGTGGTGAAGCTGATTTGGTGGGAACATAATTGTAAATCAGGGCAATATTCGTCCGCCAAAGTGCATAACAGTCTAAAAGTCAATGCAGACGGTACACACGAATTTATCGCACAGTTGGCAGGCTTAGAGCCACAAGAGATTGACGGTTTTTGATGACTGATTTGTCTAACTTTATCAAAGCCCCTATTGATGAAAGCGAGCCAATCTTGGTCTCGCTTTCTGCCTTGCAACATTATGCCTTTTGTCCCCGCCAATGTGCGTTGATTCATAATGAGCAGGCGTGAACGGAAAATTATCTGACCGCACAAGGGCGAATGCTCCACGAACGGGTGGACAATGGCGAGCCTGAAACGCGTCGGGGCATACGCTTTGAGCGAAGCGTGCATTTGTCCGCCCAAAAACTTGGCTTAACGGGCATTGCTGATATGGTGGAATGTGAGCTAAAAACGGGTAAATTAAAACCTGTGGAATACAAACGGGGCAAACCCAAACCAACCGCCATTGATGAAATTCAGCTGTGTGCCCAAGCCTTATGTTTGGAAGAAATGACGGGGCAAACCATTGATGAAGGGTCGCTGTGGTATGGACAAACTCGTCATCGTGTGCCTGTGGTGTTTTCAGAAGAATTAAGAAATCAAACCTTACAAATCATCAAGCAGGTGCAAACGCTATTGGCAAGCGGGCAAACCCCATTACCTGTTTATGGTAAGCATTGTAAGGCGTGTTCTTTGGTAAAGCTGTGCCAACCTAAGTTATTTGAAAAGGATAGGTCGGTGGGGTATGTTAAGGGGATTTTTGATTCTTAGACTTATATAATAAAATATCTAGGAAGATTTTTCTTGACATTGGCGTTTCTGGTGGTATAATATCTCACATAAATTAATAATCACAGGAGATATTTACCTTATGTCCAAAAAACAAACTACTAATTGGTCTATGACTTTAGAAACAAACAGTAATGGAGATTTTAAATTTTCCTTTTCGGGGAAGGGAAATTTATTGGTTGGTTTTGTAGTTTTATTTTGTATTGGTCTTTTTCTTATTATGAGAAATAAGTTATGGGTGTATTTAATTTTTTCACTACTTTCTAATAGTGAAATGTTGAATATTCTTAAATTATTAATTTCTTAATTAAAAGGGGGTGTGCATTTTCTCAATAAAAAATTGAATTTTTTATTCAGACTTTTAATGGGTCTGTGAGTTGAAACCTAGATATTTTTTTATAAAAAATAGTCCACCCTAATTTTTTAGGGTGGTTTTTTCCATATATAAAAATCTTTTTACTTTGGAAGGTTGTTTGGCTATGAAAAAACTCCAAAACACCCTTTATATCACCACTCAAGGCAGTTATTTACATAAAGAACGAGAAACTTTGGTGGTGGAACAAAACCGCAAAAAAGTCGCTCAATTACCCGTACATTCCATTGGCAATATTTTTTGTTTTGGCAATGTGTTGGTATCGCCCTTTTTGCTTGGTTTTTGCGGGGAAAATAATGTCAATGTGGCGTTTTTTAATGAACAAGGTCGCTTTTTGGCACGCTTGCAGGGGCGACAAAGTGGCAATGTGCACCTTCGCCGTGCTCAGTATCGTCTGTCGGACACATCGCCTATTAACATTATCAAAAACATCATTGCGGTCAAAATTGTCGCAAGCAAACGGGTGTTGCAACGCCATTTGCGTAATCACGGCGAAAATGCTGATATTGAGCAGGCGATTGTGTCTTTAAATGCCAGCTTGTCACAATTAAAAACCGCCAACGATAAGGCGGTCATTCGGGGCATTGAAGGTAATTCGGCATCGTGTTATTTTGGGGTGTTTGGTCAAATGATTAAGCCAGAGTCAGGCTTTACCTTTGATACCCGAAACCGCCGTCCGCCCCGTGACGGGGTCAATGCCTTGTTGTCGTTTCTTTATAGTGTGGTGGGTAAGGAAATTTCGGGGGCGTTGCAGGGTGTGGGGCTTGACCCGCAAGTGGGCTTTTTTCACGCTGACCGTGCGGGCAGGGACAGTTTGGCACTTGATATGTTGGAAGAGTTTCGTGCGTGGTGGGTGGACAGAATGGTGCTGTCGCTGATTAACCGTGGGCAGATTAAACCTGATGATTTTGTTTGTGAGAGCAGTGGGGCGGTACTGTTAAAGGACGATGCTAGAAAGCTGGTGTTTCAAGCCTTGCAAGCCGAAAAGCAAGAAAAAATCACGCACCCATTTTTAAATGAAGAAGTGGAAATTGGGCTAATTCCACACATTCAGGCGATGTTGTTGGCCAGGCATTTGCGGGGCGATTTGGCAGAATATCCACCATTTTTGATGAGGTGATAGTGATGATGATGTTGATTACTTATGACATTTCACTGGATGATGAAGCGGGGCAAAAACGCTTACGCCACATTGCCAAACATTGTTTGGATTATGGTGTGCGGGTGCAGTATTCGGTGTTTGAATGTGATGTGTCGCCCGACCAATGGGTGATTTTAAAGGATAAGTTGTTAAAAACTTATAATCCTGATTGCGACAGTTTGCGGTTTTATCATTTGGGCAGTAAATGGCGAAATAAGGTGGAGCATTTTGGGGCAAAACGGGCGGTAGATGTGTTTGCTGATGTGTTGATTGTATAATTTACCTATCGCTAACCGTTGGTTCTCAGCAAAATGCTGGGTGGTTAGCGATAGGCTAAGTGTTTTATTTTAAAAAGGTTTTTTAATGTTAGGAGATTTTTGTTATAATAAATTACTTTGTTTGGGTAAGTCAGCGATTTTATGCTGTCTAACCCTTATAAATACTGTCGTTTAAGGACGGCAGTCGCTCCCCGCACGGGAGCGTGAGTTGAAACAGCGTAATGGGTCTGCCCGCTTTTTTGGTGCCTTGTCGCTCCCCGTACGGGAGCGTGAGTTGAAACAACCACATCATTATAAAACCGCTCACGCTCCCCAGTCGCTCCCCGTACGGGAGCGTGAGTTGAAACATAAAAGCAACGTTATGACTGCAGGCACTAAGGCGTCGCTCCCCGTACGGGAGCGTGAGTTGAAACGTACCTGTTGATGGATATTGGATTGCCTTCAACAGGTGGGTTTATTGCCAAATGTACATTAAATGATTTATTGTTAATCAATAATTGCCTAATGCTGGCTTATGCACACAAAGAGTTTTGCCATATAGCTAGTTCTATTTATTTATAAAAATCAAACATTTATAAAAATAAAGACTGACTATCAAGCAGTTATTAAAATGAATAAAATCCCTTAATCCGCCCATGGATTTTTCCAAAAATCCCCACATTTTAAAATCACCGTAAAATCAATTCCTTATCCAACATTTTCCCCATTTTGCCAAAAAAGTCCTGCTAAGACACAAAAATTATGCTAAAATGGCACGCCATCAAACACATGATATAGTGATTTTATTTTTAAATAACACCATATTTAGATAACAAGACCCAGCTTTCCCTTTATTTATAAAAATCAATCATCAGAGAGTATCATGCAGTATTCTATCTTTCCCCAAACCAAAAATGACCCCTTAAAAGAACCCATGTTTTTTGGGCAAGCGGTGAACGTCTCTCGCTATGACCAACAGCGTCATCCTGTGTTTGAACAACTCATTGAAAAGCAGTTGTCGTTTTTTTGGCGACCCGAAGAGATAGACGTCAGCCGTGATAGGATTGATTTTGGTGAATTATCCGCTCCTGCTCAGCACATTTTTTTGTCTAACTTAAAATACCAAACCTTGCTTGACAGCATTCAAGGACGTAGCCCCAATGCGGTGCTACTGCCCATTGTGTCTTTGCCCGAGCTTGAGACATGGATTGAGACGTGGTCATTTAGTGAGACCATTCATAGCCGTAGTTATACGCACATCATTCGCAACATTGTCAATGACCCGAGCGTGATTTTTGATGACATTATGGATAACGAGCATATCCTTGCTCGTGCCAAAGACATCGCCATTTATTATGATGATTTGTATGAAGCCAGTCAGCTGTATAACTTGACAGGCAAAGGTGATTTGCGTGAGCTTAAAAAGAAGCTGTACCTATGTATCGTGGCGGTCAATGTCCTAGAAGCCATTCGTTTTTATGTGTCGTTTGCTTGCTCATTTGCCTTTGCCGAAAATAAGGTTATGGAAGGTAACGCCAAAATCATCAAGATGATTGCCCGTGATGAAGCCCTGCACCTAAACGGCACACAGCATATCATCAATCTCATGCGACACGGGCAAGATGACCCCGAGATGGTCGAGATTGCCAAGGAATGTCAAGATGAGGCGATTGAGATTTTCCGTGTCGCCGCCGAACAAGAAAAAGACTGGGCAAGCTATCTGTTCAAAGACGGCTCAATCATCGGACTAAACCGTGATATCCTGTGCCAGTATGTTGAGTATATCACCAACACCCGCATGTTGGCGATTGGTCTGCCTGCCATTTTTGACACCAAATCCAACCCCATTCCTTGGATAAATGCGTGGCTATCATCGGACAACGTGCAAGTCGCCCCCCAAGAAACCGAAATCACCACTTATCTGGTCGGTCAGATTGATAGTGATTTGGACGGGGTGGATTTGGACGATTTTGAACTCTAATCACAAAAGTATCAATCATGCCGTGGATTTTTACAGACGAGATGCGGTTTTATCTGCATGAAGGTGAGAGCTTGCTTGATGGCATGTTACGCACCGAACATAAAGACGTGCGTTATATGTGTCGTCAGGGTTTTTGCGGGGCGTGTAAAATGCGTGTCAAAGGAGCAACAGACACCCCCAAAGCCAAACAAATCCCACTGGCACACCTAGATGATGATGAAGTGCTGGCGTGCTGTTGTGTGCCGACAGGGACGATGGTGGTCAGCTATGATACGGACAAACCAAACAAATCATGGCAACATCAGCGTACAGATGGGGCTTGGCATTTACAAACAACATCTATCATTAGCCGTCAGATTTTTTATAAAATAGACGGATGATGTGATTATGTGCTTTTGCTTAGGGTGTACCTACCTTTTGTATTTGCAATGAAAAATGCCTGTTTAAAAAAAGCAGGGGAATCGCCCGTTTTTCAAGGAAAAAAACAAAGGCTGTGAGTTTTCTATCAGGCAAATTTTTGACGCAGAAAAACAATCCGACCACTTAATTCTAAAAAATTAAGTAAAAATCTTAAAATCTACACAGTTAAGTGGTCGGATAGCCTTTTTTCATGCAAAAACATTATTTTCTTTCTATAAACACCCTAAAATGTAAATTGTGTTATAAAGGTTCAAAACGCCCTATGACCCTAACCCGTTTTCCTATCAATAAAAAAACTCTGCTCATCGGTGCCATTGCTCTTAGTCTGACGGTGGGCGGTATTGTTTTATCGGGCAGTCTGTCGGGCAATCTATCTCGAAACCAAAAGTCCGCCAAAGACTCCGTTAATACCGAATCGTCAGCAGACGTGGCAAGCATGGTTATCACCCCTGCCACGGCAAGTGTGGACAGCTCTGACAGCCAAACTCATACAGAGACAACGCAAGCGGTGAGTTATGTCGCCTTGGCTGATGCCACGCTTGATGTCGCCCAAAAACAAGACATCGCACGCCAAATCAAGAACTTAGAACACACAGGCAGTACATCGGGCGGTGTATTGACCCATGAGTTCAAATCCGCCACGCATGCCAAAATGTCTTATCGCTTTGGGCGAAAACAGCCCCTTGCCTTTGAAATGGTAAAAATCAAAGATGCTTTGCTGTTAGGCTTTGTGCTGACAGGGCGAGCGTATGAAGGGGTGCTTGGCGAGACGGGTTTTGATGGGGTGTACCGCCTATTTGAACACCCTAGCACCAAAGCACGCCTTGAAATCACCGAAACCCACATTCATCCCGACAAGCCCTTAACACTCATCAAAGAGCTGTACCGTGAAGACATGAACGGCACGCCCCTAAGGTTTGAGCAACTTATCGATAAAAAGGGTGATGTCTATTATCATGGCGAGTTCGTGGCGGGCGACCGTTATGTTAGCATGACCAGTCGTGGCATGAATCTGCCTGAGTTTATGACGGTGGTGGACATGACACTCACACAAGCTGAAGCGGTGCAAAAGCGGTTGTAATTTTGCCGTTTGCATTTTACCCCCTTAACCACACTACATCTTAGCACCACAATCAAACCCGTCACGAATGGACTGTTCATGCTCATAAAGTAGGGGCAGTACCGTGCCAACAACCCACGCCTGCCGATAGCCTTGCAAGCCCCCTGATAGGGCGTGCGTGTCATCGATGGGTAGACCTTGATAGACGTGATACATAAGCTCATTAATCCAACGCCCTTTTAGCAATAGATTGTTAGGAATGTTTAGCAGGCGAGCTTGGGCGTCGGTGGCTTCGTCTAGGGCATGGCGAAAAGGCTTGGCTTTGCTGGTATAAACGGGGATTTTGACAGGCATGTCCGCTTGGGGCAGGGCTTTGGCTTCTTTGATGACACGGATTATCTCAGCACCATAACGGCGTAGGGCGGAGCGGTTTAGGGTGGTGTGTGCCAAATCTTTCATGTTGGTCGGCAGGATCTCAATAATCTCACGTAGCGGCTGTTTGCCAATGATAAAACTGCGTGGCTCGTTCACCGCCCGAGCCAGTGACTCTCGCCACATGGTCAAGCCCCGCAGTACTGCCAGTTGCTGTCTGGTATAGGTCGGGGCGACATGGTCAAGATAGAGCTTATCATCGCTTAGGTGCTGAGTGTCGTACAGCTCTTTGGCGTAGAGCGTGCTGTCTTCATTGACATAGTCTAACACCTGCTTATCACTAAGTGCCTGCACAACCGCCTGATGTAGGGCGAGCAGATAACGCACGTCATTGACCGCGTACAGTTCTTGCTCGGGCGTGAGCGGTCTGGCAAGCCAGTTGGACTGACTCTCGCCTTTATCTAGTGCCACGCCCAGAATCTCACTGACCGCTTGGCTATAACCCACTTGCAATTTGCCAGTCAGGTACGCCACGCCAATTTGTGCATCAAAGACATTGGTTAAGGGCGGATTATTGGCAAGCAAATAAAATATCCCCAAATCTTCTCCGCACGCATACCATACCATGCTCGGCACTTCGCACAGAGCTTGCCAAAACTCGGTCAAATCAAGCCGTGGGGCGTCCACAAGGTATATCCCTTTGCCGGTATTGACCTGCACCAATGCCAATATCGGATAATAAGTATCACGCTTGATAAATTCAGTATCCAAGGCGACCACATCCACGCTATCTATCTCATCAATGAGTTCATACAACTCATCATCGGTCCGCACCCATTGGGTCGGCAAATCAAGTAGGGCATGTTGGTCGTCATCGCTAAGATGAGCATGGGGAAAGCTAAAATTGGCAGGGTTTTTTAAATCAGTCATTGTAGGTCTGTGTGTCAAAAATTCCCCTAATTTTACACCAAAATCAGAGAAATGTGTGTAATTTGATGGGTGGTTTGTTGGGTTGGCTGATTTTATGGCGTTTATTTTTTGGTTTTAATATTAACAATTTGGGCGTATCATGTTAAGATAGACGGTGTGACTTTCATAACTTAGCCAAAACAAAAGGAAAACGACAATGTTAATCGAATTTACCAAAATGCATGGTTTGGGCAATGACTTTATGGTGATTGACCTAGTGACACAGCGGATGAATCTGACAAGCGAGCTGGTGCGACTGCTTGCCGACCGCCATCTAGGCGTGGGCTTTGACCAACTGCTTATCGTTGAGCCACCTTCTTGCCCTGATGTGGATTTTAAATATCGTATTTTTAATGCCGATGGACAGGAAGTGGCACAGTGTGGCAATGGGGCAAGATGTTTTGCGTCCTTTGTGCAGGCTCGTAAACTCTCCTTTAAACAGCGTTTGCGTGTGGAGACGGCAAGCGGAGTCATCACGCTGACCACCGACCGTTATGGTTGGGTTCAGGTGGACATGGGTAAGCCCAAATTTGAGCCTGCCGAGATTCCTTTTGCTCCCCAAGCCATCACCAAAGTGGGTAATTCCTATCGCCTAAATGTCGATGGCGAGCCTGTTCAGCTCTACCTTGCCAACATGGGCAATCCCCATGCGGTCATCTTGGTGGATGATGTGCTGACTGCTGATGTGGCACGTCTGGGCAAGCTCATTGAGAGTCATGACGCATTCCCTGAGCGGGTCAATGTCGGCTTCGTCCAAATCGTCAATCAACGCCATGTCCGCTTGCGTGTCTATGAACGTGGTGTGGGCGAGACGCAGGCGTGTGGTACAGGTGCGTGTGCGGCGGTCGCTGTGGGCGTGCGTGAAGGTTGGATTGATGAAGGCGTTGATGTGCGAGTTCAGCTCTATGGTGGCAGCCTTGCCGTGCGTTATCAAGAGGGCTACTCGGTGATGATGACAGGCCCGACATCCTTTGTCTATGAAGGGGTGTTTAGCCCTGATGGACTGGCGGCACAGGCAGGGATTAATCTAACACCGACCGAGGGTTATGACGCCTAAATCAGTTATTTGCCAAATTAAGCCCTTGCTATTGCAGGGGTTTTTAAATTTAAGCCTAAGACTTATCTTGATGGGCAAGTTGACTAATCTCCACCGCTTGCAATAACCCCAACTCATCAAATTCTTGGCGTAATTGTTTTATCGCTTGGGTTTGGTCTTTGGTTTGGGCAATGATTTCACGATAGCGATTGACGTATTTGGTTTTATCTACCGCTTGCCAAAGTTTTTGATATTTGCGTTTTTGCAAAATATCATTCACAAAGCTAAGTAATAATAACCCAAGTAGAATATATTCTATTTTCATAAATCACCTAATATCTATCAAACCGTATTGCATCATTTGCCACGCTTTGCAATGGCGTTTTATTTGCCAAATGGGGGGCGGATAAGGGGCGTTTGATGATGATTTTGCCATTGTCTTTTAATTGAGCATGGGCACTATCCAAAAATCGTTTTTCATCATCATCGCTTGGCGGATTTGCCAAATCATGTAATACTTGCATGGTTTTGCCCACTTTGGCAGAATAACTGTCAGACGGAAACATGGGGTCAAGATAAATCATATCCGCCTTTGGTAAGGTCGCCATAAAATCAGTATTCAAAAAATTACCATGATAAATCGTAATTCGGCTTAATAATTTTTGCCAATTTGGATTGGCATTCATCATTTGATGTTCAAATAATAGTAGCATTGCCACGATAGGATGTTGTTCTATCATGATTACATTTGCCCCTGTGCTTGCCAATATCAATCCGTCCTGCCCAAAGCCTGCCGTACCGTCTATCACGCTCATGTCGGACGTTAATTTACTTGCTTGTAATATCAGTTCGGACTTTCGCCCTGCGGTTACGATACGTTTGGTTAGGGCTTGCCAATTTAATGATGATTTTATAATAGCATTGTTGTCAATTTTAATTAAGGTTGGGGTATTTTTGATAAGAGCAATTAAAGGGGTATTGACATTATCATTGGCAAACGATGAGATGAATTTATCACTTAATTTTGATAAGGCATAAAAAGATAACTTTAAAGACAAATTGTGAGTTTTATTGATAGTGTCTAATGTATCAAATAAATCTTTGTCTTGTTCGGTGCCGATGATGTTAATATTCAAAATGTTGCCTTTTAAATGGGTATTTTATAAATAAAAAATGTTTTTTAGGATTGTAGGGGCGAATTGTGATTCTCCCTAGATTGGTTTTTATTAAAAGTAAATATTATTTATATACATTAAATTTAATAAAAATTTACCCTTGAATTTGATAACCAAACACAAAATACGCCAATAACACAATCACGCCTGTGATAATCCGCAAATAGGCAAAAATCATAAAATCCCGCTTTGACACCCACGCCACAAGTAAGCGAATACATAGCAGGGCAACAACAAAAGATACAAATGTTCCCACGCCCAAAATCGCCCAATCTTGTCCTGTTTGTAGCACGTCTTTTTTCTCAATCAGCTCCAAAAGTCCTGCTCCAACAATGACAGGAATGCCCAAAAAGAACGAAAATTCGGTGGCGGATTTACGAGACGCCCCAAACCACAACGCTCCGATGATGGTCGCCCCAGAGCGACTGGTACCAGGGATGAGGGCAAGGCATTGGCAAAGTCCGATTTTAAGGGCGGTCTTGATGTCAATATGCTCGGCTTCTTGTGCCTTAATGGGGCGTGGGTGTTTTTCTACATAGATGATGAGGAGTGCCCCAATGATAAGCATGGTCGCCACGACAAGCGGATGAAAGAGCGTGCCTGTGATGAAGTCTTTTAGGGTAAAACCGACAACCATGACAGGAATGGTGGCAATGATGAGCGAGATACCCAGCCCGCGGGGGTTGGTCATGCCGTCTGCCTTGCCTGTCAGTAGCCCCATAAATGCCGTCCACAACCTGCCCCAATAGTCATAAATGACCGCCAAAATCGCCCCAAGTTGAACAAAGACAATGAACAAATCTCGCTTGTCTTTGTCCCAAAAATTCATGATGTCTGCCGACAAAATCATATAGCCTGTGCTAGAAATCGGCAAAAACTCGGTAATGCCTTCGACAATGCCCATGATAAAGGCTTTGATAAATAATAAAATGTCCAAAATATTACTCTTTTACTTAAATTTACCAATGTTTAGGTATGGGTTGGGGGTTAAATAATTTTTTGGTATTAAATGATTGGGTGAATGTAATTTGCCCTTGCACATCCAAATTTTAAAATATATCTTTATTGAACAATGTCATTTTAAAAATATAAAATTATTGGCATATAAATGATTGGGTGAATAAACTGCCCCATATTTCATTTTAAAATTGGTTAATTATTTCTTGCCTTGCTCTGCCAATGTTTTCCAAGCGTTATTTCTAAGATAAACGGGCAAGGCATTCTCTGCCGTTACCGTCTCGCCCTTTAAAAATAGCGGATAGGCAAGGTGTGCGATATGGCAGGCGGTTGGATTTAGGCGTAATTTTTTGGCATCTGTCACCACCAAATCCACCCCGTCCCCCACGATAATGTCGGTCTCTACACGCTTGTCATAATCTAATAGACATTCGCTTTGGGCAATGGGCAAGGCATTTTGTACCACAAAATCCCCTGCATAGACTTGGTTTTGGCGAGCGTCTATCACGGCGGTTATCGTTGTGCCGTCCGCCATATTCTCTTGTTCACACGCCATAAACGCCAAGGCGTGCAGGCTAGATATGCCGATACATGGTGCGTCATTGGCGACAGATAGGGCTTGGACTAGGGCGGTGTTAATACGAATGCCACTAAACGCCCCCGGCCCACGGTTAAACGCCCATGCCTTGACGTCTTTTATATCCACGCCTGCCGTATGTAATGCCTTGTCAAGCATGGGCAAAATAATCTCCGTTTGCCCACGCCCGCCCGCCACGGTCTCGGTGTAGATAATGGTGTCATTTTGCAAAATGGCGATAGAGCATTGCTCAAAAATGGTGTCAAAGGCGATGAGAATGTCAGATGGGCTGGGCGATAAGGCGGTCATAGAATGTGTGCAGGCAAAATAAAAGACGTCTATCATACCACAAAATACTTGTAAATTTTAGGGTTTTAAAAGCGGTTGGGGTTATTGATAACATTATTTACAATGGAGTAATAATTAAGAAAATTTATTTTTGTTGGACGGGGTGGTTTTATGACAAATAAATTTAATAAAAACTTTTGGTAATTTTAATCAAATCAGCGTATAGTGCTCAAAACCCATAAAAATTCTATGGTGTTCATTTTGACTTGTGTAGGGCGTGCCTGCCGTTGGTATTTGCAATGAAAAACAAGATTTAGCCATTTTTCATGCAAAAATTGATTTAAAATGTTAAATTTTTACTTTAATTTTATAAAAATGTTATCAATGGTAGGCACGCCCTAATATTTAGGAAATTATTATGGAATCTTATGTTCTGTATGATGACGGTCATCACAAATGTATTGCGTTTAGTATGCCCGAAGAAGATGAAAGCGTGCCATCCAACCAGTTTTTAATCATTGATGGCGAAGAAGCGGCAATCATTGACCCAGGCGGGGATTTGACCTTTACGCCACTGACTTTGCAAATCACCAAACACACCAGCATGGAGAGTATTAAGTACGTCATTGGTTCGCACCAAGACCCTGACATTTTGGCGTCCATGCCCCGTTGGCTCATCCATTTACAAAATACCAAACTGCTTATCCCAACGTTGTGGGAGCGGTTTTTGCCCCATTATAATTCTGCTTTTACCAAAGGGCGATTGCACCACGGTTTGTCGGAGCGACTTGAAGGCATTCCTGATGTGGGTGGCGTGTATGCACTGGGCAATACTAAAATCATGGCAATCCCTGCTCACTTTTTGCATTCGGTGGGTAACATTCAGTTTTATGACCCTGTCAGTCAGATTCTGTTCTCAGGTGATATGGGGGCGTCATTGGTGGGGCATTCTGGAATCAAGGTGGAGAGTTTTCAAGCTCACATCAACGGCATGTCAGGCTTTCACAAACGCTACATGACAAGCAACAAAGCCTGCCGTCTGTGGGCGGACAACGTGCGTCAGCTACCCGTGGACATGATGGTGCCACAGCATGGAAAACGACTAGAAGGGCGTGCCATCTTTGATGAGTTTTTAGATTGGATTGGTGGGTTATCTTGTGGTATTGATTGGATGGATGAGAGTACTTACAGCCAACAAAATTGAATTTTACTACGGAAACCGTTCGCCCTGAGCTTGTCGAAGGGTCGGTTTCCGTCATAGTTCGACAGGCTCACCACGAACGGAAACCGTGGTACTTTTTCATTTTGTAGAGTGTATGACATCAATGAGTTAATGGCGTTGGCAAGAATATAAGGACTTGTAAAATAAAAAGGTGTGATGATACGCCTTTTTATTTTGGTTTTTTGGCAGGCATTATAATCTACCCTATTTTTAAAATCCACCCAAGATATTATTTATGGCTAACACCATCCACAGAGCCACGCTCTAACAGCCTTGACCCTATCCAGTGCCGACTAAACTGATATGCCACCCGTCCCGAGCGACCGCCTCGAGTGCTTGCCCATTTTAGGGCTTCGCTGCGCACCATCTCATCAAATGCCATGTCCGCCCGTGCCAAATAATACGCCACAATGTCCAAATACGTCTCTTGATTCATGGGTGAGAACGATATCCACAGCCCAAAGCGGTCTGAGAGCGAGACGGTCTCATCGATGGTCTCATCGATGGTCTCATAGGGATTGACTTCATCGGTTTGACCGTTATAAATGCTGACGTTATCCTTCATGAGCTGTGGCAGTAGATGACGGCGGTTACTGGTGGCATAGATGAGCAGACGGTCTTGTTCGCTGTCTAACGCCCCATCCAGCACGCTTTTTAGGGTGCGGTAATTTTCATCATGCCCATTAAATGCCAAATCATCACAGTAGATGATATAACGGCAGTAGCTGTCGCTTGCCTTGATGGCGTGGCGGATTTTATCAAGCATTTGCAAATCATCTCGGGCGACTTCTATCACTCGCAGACCGTCTTGATGATGGGCGTGAAGTAAGGCACGTACAAGGCTTGATTTGCCTGCCCCACGAGTACCAGTCATGAGAACGTGGTTGGCAGGCAAGTTTGCCAAAAATTGGCGGGTATTTTGAATGATTTTGTCTTTTTGGGTGTCAATGCCGTGCAAATCATCCAAAGTGATGCCAAGGTGGACATCAATAGGAGCGAGTGTGCCACGCTGACCGCCAACCCAGCGATAGGCGAGAACATCAAGGTCTAGATGGATGGATTGGGTGGTGCGTTCGCTTAAAAATTGATTGGCTTTTTGCAAAAAACTTGTGCCAAGGGTCAGTAGTTCGTTAGGTAGATTCATGTCAGATGTGTGATAAAAGTCTTAATTTAACATAAAACACCCAAAAATAAAACCACTTCATGCCGTGGTTTTATTTGGTGTTGGTATCGCTAAAAAGATTATTGGGCAATGTGCGTGCTGGCGTCGGTTTGACCATATTTTGCCAAAATAGCATCAAGTTCGCCTGATTCTTTGAGTTTTTTAAGACCGGCATTAACTTTTTCTAGAAGTTCAGGATGACCTTTATCAATGGCAAATACCAGCTTAGAACTATCGGTCGCATCTAGGGTTTTTGAGACAAATTTGTCTTTAAAGTCTTTGGCGGCGTCGCCATTCATGGTGTAGAGTAGTACGGTAGAGTCTGCCACGACCACGTCCACTTCGCCGCGAATCATGCCTGATAGGGCGAAAAAGACGGTGGGATAGCTTTTTATGTTGCCAGTACTGACATTAAAGCGGTCGGGCAAATCATCAGCCGAGTCTTCACTTGCTGATATGCCCACCTTTAAAGTGTTCCATGTGTCAAGTTTGGTCTGGTCTAGGGCGACGACACGATATGGTGAGAAGTAGTAAGGCTCACTTAGTAGAGCATTTTCTTTGGCTTCATCCGTCATGGTAACAGTACTGATTACAAACTGGGGTTCGTTGTCATTGAGACTTTTAAAAATACCTTCCCAAGCGTGTGGGGCGTATTGCACATTAAACCCTTGGTCTTTGGCGATGGCATTAAAAATCTCAATCTCCATGCCTGTCACCGTACCATCTTCTGCCTTGAATTCAAAGGGTGGGTAAGGCACGTCAGTGAGTGCTGTATAAGTGGGCAGTGACGGGTCGGGTGCGACCTGTGTGTTGGTCTCAGCAGGCTGGGTCTCGGTAGTTTGAGTGGTTGCTGTATTGGCGTTGCCCGCATTGCTTGGTGCTTGGTTTTGGTTGCATGCTACCAAAAGTATGCTGGTTAGTAAAGCGGTTGGTAAGGTTAAAAATTTCATAAATGTCCTAATGATGGGGTGATGGATTGAGAAATCAAATTACTCGCTGTGAATAATTTAATGAGGTATGCAAAATTGAGATTTTATCAAACTTAGTAAGTTGATAAATCAAGGTTTAGCAGACTTTATTAAAATGCTAACATAGACCTGGTGATTTGACAATAATGATTGTGTTAAAGCCGTCATTCATCTGATAAACCGTGATAGTGTAAAAAATGTTAGCATAGCAAATGATAATGACAATAATATGACAACCCATGTCAAAATCTAATAAAATCCTTGGTTAGAACAGGGATTTTGATGAATAACAACTTTTGTATAAAATAAGTTAATATCCTTGAAATTTATGGTTTGTGGCTTTATAGTAGCAGGACAAATCGATGATTTGTATATCCACTTTAACCCTAATTTTATTAAGGAATTATCATGTCTTTTACCCTGCCTGAGCTAGGTTACAGCTATGACGCATTAGAGCCACATTTTGACAAAGAAACCATGGAAATCCACCATTCTCGCCATCATCAAGCGTATGTCAATAACGCCAACGCTGCCCTAGAAGGCACTGAATGGGCGGACAAATCTGCCGAGGAAGTGATTGCCAATCTTGACAAAATCCCTGCCGACAAACAAACCGCCGTCCGCAACAACGCAGGCGGGCACGCCAACCACAGTCTATTTTGGACAATCCTAAAAACTGGCACCACGCTTCAAGGCTCGCTAAAAGATGCCATCGTGCGTGATTTTGGTTCGGTAGAGGCGTTCCAAGAGCAATTTGAAAAAGCCGCCGCCACTCGCTTTGGTTCGGGCTGGGCATGGCTGGTTAAGCAAGGCGACAAACTTGCCGTTGTTTCAACCGCCAACCAAGACAGCCCACTGATGGGTAAAGACGTGGCAGGCTGTGAAGGTACGCCAATCATCGGTCTTGACGTGTGGGAGCATGCCTATTACCTAAAATACCAAAACAAACGCCCAGACTACATCAAGGCATTTTGGAATGTGGTAAACTGGGACAAAGCCCAAGAAAACTTTGATAAAGCATAATTTACAAAACGATTGTTTAAAATAATTGTTGCTTTAAAACAAAAACAAGCTCAAACTGGGCTTGTTTTTGTTTGTATAAAATATGGGTATTAATATTATTGATTAATAATGTCTTTGAGTGAAGTTGTGGGGGTGTGCTGTGCATGCCCTAAATATCAACGTATCATCAAGGGCGTGTGCAACACGCCCCTACAAGTCCCGTGGCAAAATAAACACTTGGGTGAATCTCGCCTCTCTTTTTTATATGTCAATATTACCAAAATTATCTTAATTGAACAATGATAAAGATAAATAAGGGCAAAACATAGTTTACCCTTAAAATCATGCAAATGTTCAGCAATCAACAATCACTTTTTATAAACTTTATGGCAACTGCCACAGCCTTCTGCCATGGCTCCAAAAGCAGCATTGACATCATCGGCACTTTGGGCGGTGGCGGCGACTGCCACAAGGTTTTGGGCGGCGGCATCAAACTCGTCTTTTTTGGCTTGAAAACCTGTCGCATCTGACCATACAGCGTCCTGAGAGTTGCCTTTGGCATTGGCATCATTAAAGTGCGTCCACATTTGGGCGGCACTACCACTGATGAACTCAGCTTGCTCTTTAAAGGCGGCGGCATCAAAATTGGCAGGATTTTCCATCATGCCTTTTAAGATATCATTGGCACCACGCCAATCTTGCATTAGGTCTTGGCGAGCTTTGACATCGGTTGATGTGGCTGAGCCGGCACCAGCAGGGGCTTTGTCGCCACAAGCAGTCAGGGCAAGGGCGGTTAGGGTGATGAGAGTGAAAGATTTTATCGATTGCATTTTTACAAATTTCATGGGGCTTCCTATCAAGGTGGCTTGGGTATTTGACAAAAAAGAATTGGCAAAAACCAATTCTTTTTTATTATTCATGAGTTTATACAAACTTTTTATATAAACTTGACCCAAATATATCACAAGCCTTTGATGATTTCAAACGCCATTGCATAAAAGCACACAAAGTTACATTTGATAACAAAGCGGGCGTTTATGATTTGTCCATCAAACCGAGCCAATCTCTGGGCTTTAAATAAAAGTCGGTCAGTTCAAACTCTGGCGTGCCTGCCGCAGGTTCGTAACGATATGCCCAGCTTGCCAAAGGGGGCATGGACACCAAAATGGACTCGGTGCGACCATTGGACTGCAAGCCAAACAGCGTGCCACGGTCATAGACAAGGTTGTACTCAACATACCGCCCACGGCGATACAGCTGAAAGGCACGTTCATCGGCGGTATAGGGTCTGTGTTTGTTGTTTTCAAAAATGGGAATGATGCCATCAATGTAGCCTTGCCCTACCGCCTGCATAAAGGCAAAGCATTTTTCAAAATCCCAACCCTGCGTGGCAGTATTTAGGTCGTCATAAAACAGTCCGCCCACGCCACGGCATTCGCCACGATGTTTTAGGTAAAAATAGTCATCGCACCACGCCTTAAAGGTTGGATAAACATCATCGCCAAAAGGCTGGCACAGCTTGTGAGCGATGGTGTGCCAATGCACGACATCATTCATCATGGGATAAAAGGGAGTTAAATCAAATCCGCCCCCAAACCACCAAATCGGCTCACCACCATCAGCAGGCGTGGCGACAAACAGGCGAACGTTGGCATGACTGGTCGGGACGTGGGGGTTTTTGGGATGGACGACCAAAGACACGCCCATCGCTTGTGCGGTTGCCCCTGCCAGTTGGGGATGGCGTTCACTGGCAGATGGGGGTAGGTTGTGGATGTGAATGTGGCTAAACATCACGCCCGCTTTTTCGATGACTACGCCATCAGAGAGTACGTTCGAGCGACCGCCACCGCCACCGGGATGTTCCCAGACGTCGCTGATGAATCTGGCAGGGCTTGCCCCATCAACACCGCCTGCATGTTCTTGGGCTTCTAGGGCTTGGCAGATGTTGTCTTGTAAGGCTAATAAAAATCGGCGGACGGCTAGGATTTTGTCGTCATCAATGTGTTCACTCATGATGTTCTCTTGGTTTATAAATGATTGATAAATAGTAAGGCTTTATTTTAAAAATTCAACAAAAAACTAGGGCGTGCCTACCATAGATAACATTTTTATAAAATAAGATGAAATTTAACACTTTAATTTATTTTTGCATGAAAAATGGCTAAATCTTGTGGCTCGAAGTCAAAAGCTCGTTTGATAGAACGACTATCAAACTTCACTTTTTCCTTGAAAAACGGGCGATTTCCTCCTATTTTTCATTGCAAATACCAAAGGTAGGCACGCCCCAATACCAAGATTGGGTTTATTTTATTATTTTGCCATTAGCGTCCGTGCATGCGGTTCAACTGATTAAACAGCTCATTAAGATAGGCACGCTCTTCGGGGCTTAGAGAGCGACTATCTTCGCTGTTTTGGCGGTTGTTGCCACGACTGGGGCGTTCGCCGACGGTAATGGTAAGTTCATGCTCATCGTCGCCACGTTTGACCACGGCATCAAGTGTGCTGTCGGGGGCTTTGGCAGAAACGATACCGATAAGTGTGTTGGCGTTGTCAATGGTTTTGCCGTCTAGTGACAGCACCACATCGCCTGCCCGTAGACCTGCCTTGCCTGCTGGGCTATCCGCCGTGACATTGGCGATGACCACGCCTTCGTGAGTGGTGAGATTGGTGGGGTTTTCCCGAACAGGGGCAATCTCCACGCCAAGCCAGCCACGACTGACCCTGCCAGTGCTAATCAGTCCATTCATGACCTGCTCAACAATGGTAGTAGGAATGGCAAAGCCAATCCCCATCGAACCGCCAGAGCGAGAGTAGATGACGGTGTTAATACCGACCAATGCCCCATTGGCGTCCACCAAAGCACCGCCTGAGTTACCAGGGTTGATGGCGGCGTCAGTCTGAATGAAGTCTTCAAAGGTGGTCAGACCCAGTCCAGAACGACCTGTGGCAGAGATGATACCTTGGGTGACGGTCTGACCCACGCCAAAGGGATTGCCAATGGCAAGAGCGACATCACCCACACGAATGGGTTCACGGCGAAACGCGAGTGGAACAAGGTTATCCATCTCAACCTTAATTACCGCCAAATCACTCTCCACGTCCGCCCCGACGATGGTCGCCCGTGCCTTACGCCCGTTATTTAAGGCGACGGTAATCTCATCGGCTTTTTCGATGACATGGGCGTTGGTGACGATATAGCCGTCTTTGGAGACAATCACGCCTGAACCTAGACTGCTCGCTCCCCTGTCAATCTCTTGCCCTTGCCCATAGTATTCAAAAAACTGCTCCAACACAGGGTCGCCCATATAAGGGTTTTGCACCTTTTGGGTGGTGTAGATATTAACCACAGACTGACTGGCTTGGGTGACTGCGTCGTGATAAGAGTCTACTGTGGGGGCGGTGTCAGGGTTGTTGTGGGCTTTGGGCGTTGCAAGGGTGGGTTGCCATGCCTGTTCGCTTGACTGCGTATTTGGGGCAATCTGCTCGGCTTGGGGGGTGCTTTGGGCGGTTATGGGCGTGGCGTTGTGTTTGGCGACCAATAGCACCAAAGCCGTGGCTAAGGCTAGGGCAATGAGCCACGGCAGGATGACCCAAATGCTTACTCCTGTTTGACGGTGAGTGTTGTTCATGATTTTTCCTAAAATTGTTTTGATAAAATAAAGTATGCCTCATTCCCAACTTAAAATAGCAACCCGTTGATTACCCATAGATATTTTTTGGGTTATAGGGCGAGTTGCAATTCGCCCTTGATAAATCAATCACTTATAAAAAGTGGAGAATGAAGTAAAGTATGATAATTTTACCAAAATAAACTTCAACAAGTTTTACAAAATCGGATGAATTTTAGGCATTTTTTTAACAATGGTTGCTAGAATATGGCAAATCTTACACCAAGTTTATCCCAAGGTTTTTTTAACAAACCAATCAGCCTATCGGTCAAAATCACCGTATCATCATGACTGATATTTAAGGCAGGGAGCAGACGAATGACATTACCGCCTGTTATATTTAAAATCAGATGAAACTCATCACGAGCCATATCCACAATGTGCGTACAATCCACGTCATCAGGCAAGCCAAAACCTATTATCATGCCACGCCCACGCACGTCTATTTGTGGGAAATGCTCACGCACGCTTTGGCGGATAAAATCACTCTCACGCACCGCATTTGTCATGACTTCATCGGTCAGTTCATCATAGACAGCACAGACCACCCGACAGCCAAAGGGCGTACCGCCAAAGGTAGAGCCGTGCGAACCTGCCCCAAACAAATCTTTGGCTTTGCCTGACACCATACACGCCCCCACAGGAAAGCCGTTGCCCAGTCCTTTGGCGGTGGTTAGCACATCGGGTTTGACATTACTATACTGATAAGCAAAATATTTGCCCGTGCGACCGTTGCCTGTTTGCACTTCATCAAGCATAAATAGCCAGTCGTTAGCATGGCAAATATTTTGTAGTTTTTCTAAATAATCATCGCTTGGGGTATGCAGACCGCCTTCGCCTTGAATCGGTTCTACAAATACCGCACAAATGTCCTTGTCGTCGGTCAGCTTTTCCACGGCAGAGATGTCATTAAACGGCACACGGATAAAGTCATCATCTAGGGTAAAAAAGCCTGAGCGAGCCTTAGGGTTGGCGGTGGCGGTTACGGTAAGTAGGGTGCGACCGTGAAAGGCGTGCTCCATGACGATGACTTTGGGGCGAGATTTGCCTTGATTGTGGGCGTATAGGCGAGCCAGTTTTAACGCACATTCGTTGGCTTCGGCTCCTGAGTTGGCAAAAAACACCTTATCCATGCCTGCCTTTTGGCACAGCATTTCGCCTGCTTTTTCTTGCCAGTCAATGCCATACAGATTACTGGTGTGAATGAGTGTGTCGGCTTGCTCTTTCATGGCGTGGCTGACAGCAGGGTGGCAATGCCCAAGCCCACACACGGCAATGCCTGTCAGAGCGTCCAGATACGCCGTGCCGTCTGCGGTATACAGATATGAGCCTTGTCCACGCACAAAAGAGATGGGCTGGCGGGCGTAGGTTGGTATAAGATATGACATAACAAATCCTTAAATTTTTCTAAGTAATAAAATCAAAAATTGTCAAATTCATAGGGTGTAAAATTTGATAAAACTCTCAAAATTTAGGTAAATCACGCTTTGGGTAATTCATCACTAAATGGCGTATCATCGGTTGCCACACGATACGACTCATCTGCCCACGCCCCTAAATCAATGAGCTTACAGCGTTCACTGCAAAAGGGGCGGTTGGGGTTATCAGACCAAATGGTCGGTTTTTGACATTGGGGGCAGGGGTAAGTGGTGGGTGTGGTCATGTGATGGTCTTTGTGATTGTTTTGTAATGGGGATTTATTTTAACAAATTTTTGTCATTTACACAAAATGAGTTTGTGTTGCTGGGGCGTACCTACCTTTGGTATTTGCAATAAAAAACAGGGAAAATCGCCTGTTTTTCATGTAAAAATTGATTTAAAATGTAAATTTTTATCTTATTTTTACCCCACTCTCAAC
>NZ_MXAP01000052.1 GCF_002027555.1 Moraxella equi | reverse complement strand
TTGTTGTCTAAAATCATCTGAGTATGCCATAGGGGTATTGTAGCATATTTTGGGTTCGGTTGGTATATTTGCCATTTATCTGTAAAAATCTTAACAACTTAAAATTATAACCATTTTTTATCCTGTCCATTTGTGTTAAAATAACTCATTTACCAAAGCCGAAAGCGATGACCATGACACAAACATCAAAACAACCACTTACCTTTCAACAAATTATCCTAACCCTACAAAACTACTGGGCAGAGCGTGGCTGTGTGGTTTTGCAACCTTATGACATGGAAATGGGGGCAGGGACGTTTCATACCGCCACATTTTTGCGTGCTTTGACACCCGAAAAATGGAACGCTGCCTACGTTCAGCCGTCTCGCCGTCCCACAGACGGGCGTTATGGCGACAACCCCAACCGCTTGCAACATTATTACCAGTTTCAAGTTGTCTTAAAGCCAAACCCTGCCAATATCCAAGAGCTGTATTTGGGCTCTTTGCAGGCGTTAGGTATTGATACTCTAACTCATGACGTGCGTTTTGTGGAAGACAACTGGGAGAGTCCAACGCTTGGGGCGTGGGGGCTTGGCTGGGAAGTGTGGCTAAACGGCATGGAAGTCACCCAGTTTACCTATTTTCAGCAGGTGGGCGGGATTGAGTGTTTCCCTGTAACGGGTGAGATTACTTATGGCTTGGAACGCCTTGCCATGTACATTCAGGGCGTGGATAGCGTCTATGACCTTGTGTGGACGGACGGCGAGTTTGGGCGTGTAACCTATGGCGATGTGTTTCACCAAAACGAAGTGGAGCAATCTACCTACAATTTTGAATATGCAGACGTTAGCAAACTCTTTGAATTATTTGACTTTTATGAGCATGAAGCCGACCGCTTAGTGGGCGTAAATCTGCCCCTGCCTGCTTATGAAATGGTGTTAAAGGCAAGCCACACCTTTAACCTATTGGATGCTCGTGGGGCGATTTCGGTTACCGAACGCCAACGCTTTATCCTGCGTGTGCGGACATTGGCTCGCAAAGTGGCGGTCAGCTATGTACAAGCTCGTGCCAAACTGGGCTTTCCGCTTGCTGATGAAGAACATAAAGCAGAAGCACTAGAAAAATGGCTTGCCAAAGAAGAAGAGTGATTTGACCATCACAACCATTTGATTAACTAGGACACATCATGAACACCAAATTGATTAAATCACTATCTGTATTATCACTGATTGCCCTTTTAACCGCTTGTGGTTTCGGTGGTAATGGCGATAATGACAATAACGAACGTGAAAACGACCGCACCGAATATTCCGACCGTCAAGACCGTGATAATGACGATGACAGAAATGACAATCGTGACAATCAAAATGACGACCGCCGTGATAATGATGACGATGATGACCGCAATGAGCGTGATAACGATGATGGCAGAGACAACGACAACCGCAATGACGACCAAGACGGCGACAGAGATAATGGTCGTAATAACGATGATAATGACCGTGGTAATGGTGATGATGACAAAAATTAATACCAAATAAATATGATGTCGGTGATTGATGAAACCCTATATCGTGTTTTATAGTTAATTAAATGTAAAAGGTTAAAATGAGCACAATCCTATTTGAACTTGGCACCGAAGAGTTGCCCCCAAAATCCCTAAAAACCCTACAAAACGCCCTATACGACCATGTCAAAACGGCATTGGGCGAGCAAAACATCGCGTTTGATGACATCAAGGCATTCTCTGCCCCACGCCGTTTGGCACTACTCATCAAAGGCGTGGGCGACTATCAGCCCGACCGCACCGAAACCAAAAAAGGCCCAAACATCAAGGCAAGTTTTGACGCTGACGGGAATTTGTCTCGTGCAGGGCAGGGCTTTTTGCAGGGGCTTAACGCAAACGGCTTAAACCTTACCAAAGACGATTTAATCACAATCAGCGACAAAAAAGGCGAATATGTCGCTTATACGCTTACCATTAAAGGCGAGAAAGTTACCAACCTGATGCCAAGCCTTATTCAAAAAGCCCTAGACGAGCTACCAATCGCCAAAAGAATGCGGTCGGGTGCCGACAAACACGAGTTTGTCCGCCCTGTACAATGGGTGGTACTCATGGCAGACGATACCGTCATTCCTGCACGCATTTTAGGGCATGACACAGGCAGGCAGTCTCGTGGTCATCGCTATCACGCCCCTGATTTTTTTGTGATTGACCATGCCGAGCATTATGAAAGCCTGCTTGCCGAGCGGTTTGTGGTGGCGGATTTTGCCAAACGCCAAGCGAACATTGTCGCCCAAGTCCAAAAACTCTCCGATGAAATCGGTGCGACCGCCATTGTCCCTGATGAGTTGCTTGATGAAGTTACCGCCCTTGTGGACTATCCTGTTGCCCTGCGAGCCAGTTTTGAAGAGCGTTTCTTAGCCGTTCCGCAAGAAGCTCTTATCAGCACCATGCAAGCCGACCAAAAATATTTTTGTCTCACGGACGATAACGGCAAGCTAAAACCCAACTTTATCTTTATCAGTAACATTGACAGTAAAGATAAATCTGCGGTGATTTTGGGCAATGAAAAAGTGGTACGCCCACGCCTGTCGGATGCTGAATTTTTCTTTTTGCAAGACCAAAAACGTCCGCTTGCCGACTTTGCCGAAACCCTAAAAACCCGAGTATTCCAAGACAAACTTGGCACGATTTGGGAAAAAGGCGAGCGTATCGCCAAACTATCCGCCTTTATTAGCGAAAACTTGCGTCCGCATGGTTGGGACGTGCCGACCGATGACGTGGTGCGAGCGGGGATTTTGGCGAAGGCGGATTTGGCGACCACGTTGGTGGGCGAATTCCCCGAATTGCAAGGCATTGCAGGGACGTATTACGCCCACAAATCAGGCGAAAAAGCGGACGTGGCGAACGCCATTAGCGAACAATACCTGCCCAAATTTAGTGGCGATGAATTGCCAAAAACACCAATCGGTATCGCTCTTGCCTTGTCTGACCGCCTAGACACTTTGGTGGGGATTTTTGGCATTAACGAAGCTCCGACAGGTTCAAAAGACCCATTTAGCCTAAGACGAGCAAGCATTGGCGTTTTGCGTATTTTGATTGAAAATAAATTGCCATTAAACCTAGCAAGCCTTGTCGGTGAAGCCATTAAAAATTATGGCAATAAAATCAACAACATGAGCGAGACTTTTAATGCCGTCATGGAATTTGTCAGCTCACGCTATCGTGCCATGTACACCGAGCAGGGCGTAGCGGTGGACACCATTCAAGCGGTGCAAGCGATAAATCCGCACATGCCCCTTGATTTTGATGAGCGTATCCGTGCGGTGCAGGCGTTTCGTGCGTTGCCACAGGCACAGGTGCTGGCAGAAAATAACAAACGTGTTGCCAATATCCTTGCCAAAGCCGACAATGTGGGCGAGAATGTAGATGAGAGCCTATTGACCGAGACGGCAGAAAAGGCGTTGTATCAGGCGATTTTGAGTGCCAAAGAGATGGTAAAACCTTTACAGGATAAGGCGAATTATCAAGGGGTATTGACCGCCTTGACCGCTTTGGCAAGCCCATTGACCGACTTTTTTGATAATGTCATGGTAAATGCCGATGACGAACATCTAAAAAACAACCGCCTAGCCTTGCTTGGACAGGTGCGTACGCTGTTTTTGAGCGTGGCGGATATTGGGGTGTTACAAGGTTGATAAAAACCCCAAAAGCTGAACCAACCCCCAAATCTTAGACGTAAGATAAAAGGTTAAGTTGTCATCAAGGCTTAATTAACCCTAATTGGACTAAGTTTCTGTACTTAACAGGACTTAGTCCTTTTAATTTGCTCTTTATTCTATCATGATTGTAGTAGTGTATGTACTCATCAATCACTTGTTTGAGTTCATCCACTTGATGTAAATGTGGTTGTCTCATAAAACATCTCTTCTTCTGGTGTGCCTTCGAGCCTCTCTATCACGGCATTATCAAGGCAGTTCCCTTTTCTTGACATGCTTTGGGTTAAGCCTTGTTCTTTTAGGGTTTGTTGATACTGGCGCATTTGATAGTGTCAGCCTTGGTCTGAATGAATGATGAACTTGTTATTTTCATTGTTCTTACTGTTCTTGCCATTCTTACTGCTCTTATCATATCTATCTGCATCACCTAACTTTAACAAAGCATCATTTAACATCTCTTGATGCCCACCGCGAAAAATCTCGCCCGTTTTTGCAATAAACTCCTTTTTGGTTTTCTTTCACTAGGTGTAAGATAGTTTCATTTTGACAAATCTCCATAAAAATGCCCCAAACTTCACAGCTTGGGGTATTTTGTTTTCAGGTTTTGATTTATCTTAAAAACTCCACAATCTTGGCAAGTTCACCTTCAATGCGCCTGATAATGAGTCTCTCAGCTTGGTTGCACTCTTCAAAGTTTAAGCTAATGTTGTTTTCCGCCAGCTTTTCTTTGATGAGTTTGACATATACCAACCGAACCCA
>NZ_MXAP01000051.1 GCF_002027555.1 Moraxella equi | reverse complement strand
TACATCAATGCTTGGTTTTTGGCATAATAGACAAAATCCCTGCTAAAATCCCCGCATCACCCTCTAATAGACATTTTTCCTGCTAACAGACAAGAGAAATAATACAGAGCAATGTGGGGGTTATTCTTAGGTTCAGTTAAGCATAATCTTGCAAGAAACTCTCAATAAACTTCTGCTTTCTTTGCTTGGTTGGTCCTTGATGACAACGTAAAGATTGTTTAAGATGACTAAATAACCCTTCTAGTTTGTTGGTTGTGTTTGGGGTAAGGTTATGGGCTGTTTGGTTTTGTAGGTAAACAAACAAGTAAGGCAGATTTCTTTTTAGACTGTGATAACCACTTCTTAGTCTTTTGTGAGTATACCAACTTTTACCCTCGTCATTGGTGGTGCGTTCATCAAGATAGTCTTTATGCTTGTCATGCCATTCATCTAGGGCTTTACCAAAGCACTGCTGATTACTGGTAATTAAGCTCTTAGCTAAGAGTAAGAGCTCTTGACTTGCTTTGTGTTTGGGGCTTTTGGTTAAATAACGCCGAACAATGGCAATTTGATGAAAGTGGCACATTTGTGTGGGTATGTCTCCAAAGCCACCTAATAAACCCCATCTGCCATCACAGGTAATGCCATGCAAGGCAAACTTATCTTTTATGGCATAAACACCCATGCGGTATCAATCATTGGTTTCATACTTAACAAAGGCATAATGTAAGACCCTACCTGACACATTATCCATAAACACCATGATACCAAAGTCTCTACCAAAGTAAGTGGTGTCCATGATAAGACCAATAGGGCTGTTTTGATTGTTTGTAATGACAGCTTTGACAACACTCACCTTATCAAGCCGTCTTTGTATGGTTCTCACTGATAAGTTGTACTTAATGGCAAGTTGTTTGTAGGTTTGTTTGCCTTGGGTGTATTCTTGCCAAAGCTTATCATTGCTGATGTAAGTTTTATCAAGAAAATACCTAAAACAATCCTTGCACCATCTTTCTTGTTTACCCTGCTTTTTGCCATTTTTCTTGGTGTTTACAGAGCCACAGTGGGGACATACTTTTTAACTTTCATAAAAAACCCATTCAAAGCTATATGGTATCAGACTTCAAATGGGGTGGGAGCAGGATTTTTGTCTATTAGACCTGGTTTTTTTAGGACGATTAACACGCACTTCACTGACATCCACAATGACAATGTCATCTTTGGTGGGGGTTTGTGTGGCAATAGCAAAGCCTTGCTTACTAAGCACAGTTTCAATCCAATGGCTTTTACGGATAAGGGTGCTTTCATGGATGCCAAAGTCAGCGACTATCTGCTCATAGGTGCGATATTCTTTAAAATACTGCAAGGTTGCCATTAACAAATTGGGCATGCCAATTTTGAGTTTTCTACCGCCTTTTTGATGGACAGTCGCTTGTGCTTGCTCTAAACAAGCAAGCATGTTGTTAAAGACTTCTTGCTCAACACCAATTAAGCGTTTAAACTTTTCATCAGATAAGTGTGTGGATGCTTCATAGTTCATTGGGGTGTTTTAGTATAGGAGGGGTTTTGCAGGAGGTCTACTTAAAACATGAAAATAATGACGCTTTTTTATAAATACATCATTTCGTTATCGTACAGTTATGAGTGCACTTATTTTAAAACCAACCCAACTATCCAATCATCACCCCATCGTCGGTATGATAACGTCTGATGGGCGTGTCATAAAGTGTGGCGAGTACTGTCTCATTCATTACCATGTCTGGCACGCCCTGAGTGACAAGCTCGCCTGCTTTTAAGGCAATAATCTCATCACTGTATCGGTAAGCATAGGTTAAATTATGTAAAACCACCACGAGACTTTTTTGTTCTTGTTTTACTAGGTTTCTTAAATATACAAACAATGCCCGCTCATGCTTGATATCTAAATGATTAGTAGGTTCGTCAAGAAGTAAAATTTGTGTGTCTTGCATCAACGCTCGTACAATCGCAACACGTTGACGTTCTCCCCCAGACAAGCTCGTGATGCGTTTATGGGCAAAAGTGTCAAGTTCAAAACTACTTAGGAGTGCCAATGCTTTTTTAGTATCATTTTGGTTTGGTTGCTGATACCATGCTAGTTGGGGTGCAACACCAAGCAAGGCATATTCCAATGTCGTCAAAGGTAACTCAAAATATTCATGCTGCCCTACCAAAGCAATTTGACCTTCTTTAATCACGCTGTCAATCGGACGGTTTTGACACAAAATTTTTCCACTTAATGTAGCACTGTCCGTCTGTCCCAATAAAGCACTTAACAGCGTAGATTTTCCCGCCCCATTTGCTCCAATTAGACTGACCAATTTACCTTGTGGAACCACAAGATTTGGAATGTTAAGTAAAGTTTTTTGAGCGGTTTTGATTGTCAAATTTTGCAGGGTAAAAAGTTCAGCCACGATTGCCTCTTTGATTGGTTTTGATGAAAATCCATATAAAGAACGGTGAGCCAATGAGTGCTAACACAATACCGACAGGCACATCAACAGGATAAGTCAAGAAACGTGCAACCGTATCAATAATAAGCATTGCTACTGCCCCTAGTACTCCAGAGCCTATCATGAGTCGTGTGCGAGATCCGCCCCATGCATAGGCCAGCAAATTTGGAATCATCATGCCAATAAATCCAATCACACCCGCTAATGCCACCGCCGAAGCAGTTAAAAGTGCTGCACCAATGACCGTCAAAAGGCGAATCTTACCAACATCTTGCCCCATAGAAATGGCGGTTTTTTCACCGAGCATTAAAATATCTAGCTTGCGTCCCATTGGTAATAAAATCACAAGTCCAAAACCGATTGCAACAAGCACATAGGAAAATGGCACAAAGCCCGCCTCCGCCATAGATCCAGACAGCCAATTAGTCGCCGACCGCAAAGTCAAATCATCCGACATGAACAAAACCAAACTGACCAATGCTCCACAAAATGCACTCATCACAAATCCCAAAATGAGCAACCCTACCTGACCACCACCAAACAGGCGATAAAATAATAAAATCAGCCCACAAACACTCATCGCTCCCAAAAAGGCAAAAAGCGATACACCAATACCTGCCAAATCAAGACCCAGAAAAGACATCTCACCAAGACCCAACGACAAGACAAATACCACACCCAACGCTGCACCACCAGAAGTGCCAATCAAGCTAGGGTCGGCTAAGGGATTTTGGAATAAAGCTTGTAATGCCGAACCACCCACCGATAAGCACAAGCCCACCAATAAGGCGGTCAAAATACGTGGGTAGCGAATCTGCCAAGCAATCTCATCCATTCGCAAGGGATTCTCCCAAGTGCCAAACCCCACCCCTAATGCCAAAAATATCACCAGTCCAATCAGTAAAACACCAATACTGACATGCACCAAAGAGATTAGGGGTGATTTGTTAAAAAACTTTGTCATCGTTATTAGCTTATCAAGCCGATCATTTCGCTAAAGCATGCAGTTTGCTCACGATTTCTGGACTATCAAGTCCATATCTTAAAAAGTCATTAGCAGGCCAATAATATACTTTACCTTTTTTGGCGGCAGGGTTTGCTGAAATCTCTGGGCGTTTGATAAATTCACTGATCGTTCCAAGCGTGGCTTGGTTGTGCTTAGCGATAATGATGACATCGGCTTTGGCGGCGAGCCAACCTTCACGAGAAAGTGGCTTTAATCCTTGAATGTTTACTGCGTTCACACCACCTGCTCGTTTAATCAGTTCATCGCCCACCGTGCCTTTACCTGCTACAATACGTCCGTCGTAACTCAACAAATAGCGAACCTTTGTTGGTTTTTTGGTAGCCATACCCTGTTGCCATCTGCTTGATAATTTTTTTGCTTGTTGCTCTTTACCTAAATATTGACCGATTGTGGTGATCGCTTTGATATAATCCGTCGCACTCTCGGTAGGGGCAACATTAACCGCCTTGATCTTTAAACTGTTTAAGCGTTTATATAAAGTAGGTGGTTGCACCATATAACTACCAAGAACCAGATCAGGTTTTAAGGCAACAATCGGTTCAGGTGTCAGATTTCTATGTGTTCCGATAGATTTGGCATGAGCTAAGGCAGGATTTCTGTTCGTATTGTCTCGTCCCACCACTTTTTTGGCATCACCCAATGCAGTAACAATATCGCCCACATCACCACTTAATACCACGATACGCTCATAAGCATTGGCAAGGGTAGTAGTAAAAACTACCCCAACCAACAAACTCTTTACAAATAATTTCATAGCATTTCTCCTCAAAATAGAATATTCTGTTTGTACCAAGCTTAGTTTTTGTACAACCCTTGATTAAAGCAAAGAACAATCCATCATAATAAACTGGTCATTTAGCTTAAATGATAAGTTAAGTATTAATATGCAAATTCTGCTACCAGTGCTTCGGCAAAAACTTGCCAATTAGGATCTTGTTTTTGTCCTTCGGTACGTTCGCCAAAAATGGTAATGATGCTATTACCATGCTTATCAAAACCCTCTAAGGCAATCGTATAACCGTCCGAATGTGGGCGTCTGATCCACCATACACTTTCAATCATCTCATCATTGAGATGCAATGTAAATTGACTGTATTTTTGATCCATGATATTCAGCCAATGCCCTATTTTTTTGATATTCTTGATCGTACCTGCATAAATTTGCACCATACCAGTATTGCCCACAAAAATCATCAACGGTAACGCCTGTTCGCTCGCACGACTCAACAAAGACTCTAAAACTTTTGGATTTAGGCGTTTGGTGTAGTTTGAAGGAGCGTTTACATAGCTACTTTGGCGATCTAATTGATACGTGGATAAAATTTTATAAAATTGATGAATGTCAGTCATCGCCAACCAATCATGGTGAAAGTCTGCTTTTTGATTCTCATCAAGATGTTTGACCTGCCAATTACCTTGTATTTCAGGGTATAAAACCTCTATTGATGTCTTTTGAACCGTTTTAGCAAAATCGGCGGTCAGGGTTTGCCAAAGGGTGATTTTTTCATCAGTGATGGGATTTAAAAACACCTTATCTACCGCTTGCCCAAATTCATCAAAAAACGCAATTTGATAGCTGGGTTTATCGTCGGTAGCCACAATAGCAAGCATAAACTTAAAATGATTTAAAAACACTCGCAAATCTAAACCGCCTTGATTCAACGCCATTCCCATCGTTTGTCCAAGTTCCAAACCTAAAAACTGTCCTGTTTTTTCATGAACAGCAAATTCATTGCGGACAATATTTTCCACTTGACCCAATTCATGTAATCGCAACAGCATGGGACGGCAATCGCTCCCAAGATAAACGCTGTTTGGTGATGACAACAGCAATTCAAACTCACTCACACCTAGCAGTTTTGCCCCTTCAGTAGGGAAAAGCATGGGCGTGTCAGCTTTTTTGGCTTGATAAGTTTGCCAAAGCGTGGTATTTTTTTGAAAAGGCTCCAAAGTGATGCTTGCCACTTTTGGGGCGGTGCTGTTTAATAAAAATTTGTCGGTTTTCATCAGGTTCTCCTAGCGTTGGATAAATCCAAGGTTTAACTTTTAAGAATGAATGATAACTCACTCTCATGACTTGCTTAAAGGTAAATCTCTATTAATATCTTGACATTAATCCTCTCTTTACTTAGCGATGGCTTTTTAAATCAAATCGCACAGGAATTATAAAACTCCTGCTAGACGCTCCTCTCATAATTTCATCAGGCGGTGCAGGCAAAGGGGAAGCTCTTTGTGCAGTGGCTATTGCCTCCTTATCCAGAATGCTTTTTCCACTGCTTTTGGCAACACTTGCCGATAACACACGCCCTGTCTTGTCAATGGTAATTTTGAGCGTGGGTTTTCCACTCCATTTTTTAGAAAGTGCCTCTTCTGGATAATCAAGATTTTTTTCAATTTTGACTCGCACTTTGGCAGCCCAACTTTGTTCTAGAGCATTTGACTTGGCCTGATTGGTATTATCACTTGATGATCCTGTATTACTGTGATTGTTTTTGCCACTTCCAACATGACTACTTGATATTTTGGAGCTGTCTGCTTGATTATCCTTTTCACTGCTTTGATTACCAACACCTTGCTTGGCATTATCACTCTGTTTATTGTCATCTTTGGCATTGTCCTGTTCGGCGTTTGTCGTTTTTTGTTCTGGTTGGTTGGTTGGTTGTTCTTCTGAAAAAGAATCATGAGCTTGTATCGTCCATGTATTTTTTGCCTGGTCTGGTGTTTGATTGCCTGTGATTGGGGTTGTCTCTATTTTTGTTTTGGGTGCTGGCTTGGTTTTTTGAACCGATTGTTTGATTGGTTGTTCAACCGATTTTTTTATCGGTTTCTTTATTAAAACTGATGTCTGTTCAGGTTTTGGGTCAGATTTGGGTGGATTGGCATTATCCAATCTGGTTTGATTTGTCGGTGTTGCAGGCGTGGCTAGATTGGCAAGTTCAATCCATTCTACCTGTAAAGGAGTAACCACAGCACTTGGCAACTGTGGCACTTTTGTCCATAAAAGACCCCACACCGCTAAACTATGCCCTGCAACGACTAAGCACCACACTACCCCTTTTTGGGAGTTGGTCAATCCTTTCTCTACCATCAAAACCGATACTCTAAGCCAATTGTCGCTGTTCTACCCCTTGCGTAGTTGGTAAATAAGGTTGGCTCGCCATTGTCGTCAAGTTGGCTGTAATTGCTGTTTTGACTATTTAAAGGATGAATATAAAGTTTATCAAAGACGTTTTCTATTCCTGCTCTCAAAGTTAAATCTTGATTAACTTGATAATGAGCAAACAAATTGGTAATGATTGGATTTTTGGGCATTTTTTGTAGCTGTTCTTCGCCTGTTAAGCTTATATAGTCAGGGTTTAAGCGAGCATTTTTACCATAGTAATTAACCTGTGCTGACAATGATAACTTGTTATTGAACGCACGAGTTCCGACTTCTGCCGTCCAATAATCGGTTGGCAAACGATCTGTACCACCCCCTGTAAAACCAAAGTCATGATGTCCTGAATTCATATTGACAGGTTGGTCAGACTTAGCGTGAGTGTAGGATAAGTTTGCAAAATACCTGCCTGTATCATAATTTGCCATCAATTCCACGCCTTTTGATGTAACAGGTTCTAGAGAGTTAACAGAAATGGGCGCATTAAATCCGACGATATCATCATTAATGTCATTTGTTAGCTTGCCATCGGTTCTAAGGTAGAATGTTTGAGCATGAATATAATCTTTAATTTTGCTATGGAAATAGGTTGCCTTTAACCCAAAAGTATCGCTGTCCGTGAGTATTCCGTGCTTAAAAATATTAAAACCTACTTCTTTGATATCGGCTTTTTCAGGCTTTAAGAATGGATTCATGGATCCGCCACCCTGATTGTTAAAAAACACTTCTTGAATGTTAGGCATACGACTGGTGCGAGCATAGCTCACAAAAGGCATAAACCAATCGGTAACCTGATAGGACAGGGCGATTTTACCATTGACGTCTTTGGAGCGATTGGAAACGACTGCTTCACCGATTGGAAAACAAGGCACCTGCACACCTCCCTCCGTGCCACAAGCAGGCTTAAAGCCTTCAAATTCGGAATCAGCATAGGTCAATGATAAGTCCATTCCAAACCTGCCTTTTTCAAAGGTGTTGTCCATGTATACGCTTTTGATGGTTTGTTTGCCTGTCGGTGAGAAAGGGGTGTAATTGTAACTATCTTCATTGTCAGCAACTGCTGTGCGACTATAATCATTGGTCAAAAAGGACACACCATAACGACTCGTCAACTTACCAAAATTTCCGTCAAAGCGACTGATGTTACTTAGATCAAAATAGTTAGAGCGGTTTTTAGCGACAGCATTTTCAAGTGTTTGATACTTGGCAGTACGGTTCATAGATTGAGTTGTTGCTGTGGTATTAGCCTTAAACGCTAAATCCACAAGACGATTGTCGGGTGTAAAGTAGTAGTCTACGCCATAAGCATTATTATTCAGCTGTCGCCCACCGATGTTGGTGCGATAATCTCGTCCTGACAAGATAAAACTATGCATGTCGCTTGGTTGATATTCCAATTTTGCCAGATAAGATCGTGGTTTTTGCACTTTTGAAATGACATAATCGTTATGGCTAGCAAGTTTACCATCGCCTCGTTTATAATCTGTGGATTTGTTTGCACCACTGGTCGCCAGCATTATGCCAAGCGATCCTCCTGCAGATAATTCGCCTTTTACCGCTCCTGCCAACATTGCATTGTGTCCAAGTTTGTTTGTGCCGTAGGTATATTTGCTCAATACACCCCAGTTTTTATCATCTTGGATAATATCATCAACACCTATTGTTCTAAAATTGACACTACCCATCAAAGCATTGGTGCCGTGCGAGCCACCCTGTCCGCCACGACTGATGTCTGCCCCTACCAAAAAATTGCTGTCAATGACCGCTCCAAAAGTGCTACTGGATGGCGGTGAAGTGTGAAATCCACCTTCACCTTCACTCGTCGCTGTTACTCCAAACAAGGTTTGTGGTACGCCGTCTATCATCGTATTTACTCGTCCAAAGCCTGTCATGCCCCGCACATTGACATTGAGCGTGCCTTGTGGGGTATCCATGCTGGTAAACGCCCCTGCAGTAGATCGCACTACGCTGTCAAGCCCTGTTACCGAACGGTCAATCGTCTCTTTGTCAATACTCGTAATCGCTTGGGAGGTAGTAAAGGGTTTTTTATTGATGGTTTGCTTGGCACTGATGGTAACTTCTTCTAATACCAATTCATTGTCAGCGTACGCAGTTACACAAAAAACTACTGATAGACATAAAGCAAGCTTCGTTTTTTGAAAAACAATGGGAGATGTTGACATTTTAAACTCCTAAATTTAGGTTAGGTTTATTGATTTTTGATTTACCTTAAACCGTGCTTTGGATAGCAAAAAATTGGCTTGACAGGTTTAAGGTAAGTGATTTTTTATTCTAAGGTCTGGCAAGAACTGCATTGCTGCAAGATAAATGCATATGCCATGGCATTATTAGCGACACGACTATTTTGTCCTGTACCACTATGTCCGCCGTCTTTGATGGCAATCAAGTGTAAGCTATGGTTGTTATCAATTTGATACGCCCTAAGCTTGGCAATAAACTTCAAACTGTCCACGAAATTTACTCTTGCATCTTGGCGATGAGCGATGATTAGCATGTTAGGATAATGCTTCACTGTCAAATTGGTATAAGGATTATAATGGGCAATGGTGCGATAATCACTTACCATACTTGGGTCGCCCCACTCTGAATACTGGTCTTCATCGTCTGTTTTGCCTTGATGGTAGTTGGACAAAACATCCAAAAACGGCACTTGCATAACACATGCCTTATAAAGCTCAGGGTGGGTAGTACAGACGTTAGCAACAACAAGACCTCCTGCACTTTCTCCCATTGCAAAGGTATTGGCAGGCGAACCGTAGCCTTGTTGATGTAAGCTTTTAGTAGCGGCAACAAAATCATCAAAACTGTTTTGTTTTTTAGTAAGCTTACCGTCGTTGTGCCACGCCTGTCCAAGCTCGCCTCCACCTCGAATGTGAGCAAACACATAAACAAATCCTCTGTCCAACAAAGAAATATAGCTACTGCCATAAACAGGATCAAGACTAAATCCATACGCTCCATAGCCATAAATCAACAAAGGAGTATCTTTTGTAGGCGTTAAACCTGTTTTGTACACCAAAGTAATGGGGAGTTTTGTACCATCTTTGCTGGCAATCCATAAGCGTTTGGTTTGATAGTCCTTTTGAGTTTGAGCGACATTCACAAATTGGTGATGTAGTAGATCGTAATATCGCACAGTTTTTGGTGTACTCGGTGAAGTGTAGCCCAATCTTAACAGATGGGGATTGGTGTTTGCTTGGATATCAAAGCCACTGGATTTTATCCAAACCATATAAGCTTCGTCGTCAAATTTTACCGATCGCCATACCTGATCACCAGCATAGATTGATCTGTCAAACTGTTGCTCATTTTTATCTTTTTTATCAATGACATGATAGAGCTTGTCAAAACGTAAATCATTGACATTGGCATAAAAAATCTGGTGCACACCCCCTTGCCGCACCTTAACAATCAGATAGTCTCCGACAAAAGCAAAACTCTCCAACGTTGCTCTCTTATTTGGCATAAAAATCGGATTTGGCAGATGCTGATTTTGTCGCCATTTTGTCATATCATCTTGGGTCAAAACGTATAGCGCCGCCCCATTTTGATCACTGAGTTTGAGATAAAATCTACCTTGATAATGCTCTAAGTAATACTCACGATCTTGTTCTATCACTCCAAAGGGTGTAAATTCACCTTGCTGTATCAAATCTTCTGGTTTGGCAAACAAAGTTTGGGCAGTAGTCATGTTACCAAGCGTCAAAAGAACAAACTCATCAGAGCTGGCACTATCCAAAGACAGACCAAGCCGCTGATTTTGTTTATGGTAAATCGGCACATCTTGGCTTTGGGAAGTGCCGAGCTTGTGGCGTAACACTTGATTGTGGTAATCATTCACATACACCAAATACTCATGGTTAAGCCACACCACCTGTCCAGCTGTTTTTGTCAAGCGATCAATGACACGGCCTGTCTTATCCGCAATATCAATAGCGTACACTTCATTACCGATGGTATCATAGCTGATGGCAATGTGAGCGGCATTGGGTGCAGGTTTTATCGTGCCAAGCTGATAAGTGTCGACACCAAGCATTTGTTTTTCGGCATTGGTATCCAAAAGCAGCGTCCAAACATTTTGGTTGTTTTTATTTTGACTTTTGATAAACACTTTGGGGAAAGATGTATTATCTTTTTTAAAAAATATGCCACCATCTAACCAAATTTCATCTGATACACCTACTTTACTTCTCTTCTTGATTTCTTGACTTAGGGTGTTTATGAGTGAGCGGTCAAGATGATGGGCGGTGTGGGCGTTTTCTTGTTCAATAAGTCGGTTTCTTTCATCGCTATCAGCATAAAGCCACGCATAATCATCAACCACAAGCTCACCGTGTACTTGATAAAGCGTGGGATATTTGGCAACATCAGGGGGAGAAATAGGGCTATCACGATGGTCAGACATGCTATGTTGGTTTGTGGAGTTTTTCATCTCATCAGACAGTCCGCCTGCTAAAGCAAATGAGTTAATTGCCAAGCCAAGCATCATCCAAATTGCAAAATACCACTTGTTTTTATTACTTTGTAATGTCATTTTTACTCTTGAATCACCCAAATATAATCAGCGTCTTGACCATCAAATTCACCCATAGATTTACTCATCAATACCACGATGCCTGTCAAGGGTGTTTTGCCATGTTGCAAATCAATCAAGTGCATTGGTATACCCACGCCTTGCTCGGCATGATAATTCCCTGTCAAAAGCAAAGTGGGTTTTGGCGATGATAAGATTTTTTCTGCCATTCGGCGATCTCTAAATTGCTGAATGGTAACCATATTGTCCACGATTTTTTCGTCTGCTTTATCAAGCCCTGCTTTGTCAAAGCCATGTGCTTTTAAAATACGGGTTTTTAATATTGCTTTAATATCATCATTGGTGGAAAGATAGCCTTTTAACGGTTCTGCCCCTTGCATTAGAGTTTTAACTTCAGATTTTGTCAAATTAGTGGCAATCAAAGGATAGCCAAACTCAAACGGCTGTGCCACAATTTGTCCGTACAACGCCCAATCCCATGATTTTTGCCAACCAAGTGCTTTGGGCAATTTTTTAAAGGAAGGTGGATTTTGACGGGCTTTATCAATGGCAACTTGCTGATCGACGGTCAGCATCTCCAAGAGCAAACTGCCTTGTGGTCTTTGTCTATGCAAATCTTGAAGTAGTTGGTCTGCCAAGTGGTGCTGAGACACACTGTCATGGTATTCACCCAAGATAACATAGTCAGCTCCTGCCAGTCGCTGGACAAAAGTAGCATAAGGGATGGGGCGGTTGGCTTTATCAAAGATTTGACCTGTTGTCAAAACCGTTGATGTTTTTGATGAGAGATTTATCAAATCATGCGTGGCATGAGCGTTTGTCAAGCCAAAGCCTGCCCCATACAACGCACAAAATATCAAAAAACACGCCCTAACAAACATAAAACTGCCTTAGCTATAATTAAGATAGGGAATATTACTAAATAATAAAAAAAATGTCAATAATAATAATTATTTTTATTATCGTTTTATATAATAGACCCCCTGCAAAAC